>NZ_JBFWJQ010000135.1:0-6366 GCF_050253115.1 Syntrophotalea sp. | reverse complement strand
TTGACCTGCTCCACACGGTTTGACGGCCCATGTTCGGCCACGGCGGAATTGATCTGAACAGTTTGCTTTTGGGACATGACTTTCTCCTTTGACAAAAAGAGATCGGACGAACAACGCCACGTGCATTTTGCGCCCCGTTTGGACGCCGGGTTTTACAGGAAAGCGGCCATTCTGTGTTGGAACCGCCAGCACCACGGCCGCCTCAAAGGGGGCTTGGCGACGGCAAATAAACAAATGTTTCATTTCGGATGCCAAAAATCTGTTTTTTTTGCGCGCAGGTTATTTGTAACAAAGCTTTTATGCGATGAAAATCGCTCAAAGGGGGCCTTTGGCATCCCTCATAGGGGGCTTTTTCGAGGGATGGGTGATCACCCTGTGATGCCGCAAGAAACAAACCGGACTGAATTGCACCGTGCTTTCAACATGTTGACAGCAGCTTGCGTCCATCCATGGTTTCCGGATGGATACGAGCCAGGGAACCACAACAGTATAACAGAGTTTTATCTCGAAAGAGAGGAAAAGGGGGGGCTGGCCGCGGCGCATGGCAGCTTGCCCCTGATGCCTGTCACCTCACCGGCCCGCCAAGCGCCACTGACCTGCTTGCCCGGCACGGGGTAGGTCCCGGCCAGTGGAAGCATTGTCACCGGAATATATCCTTTGAGCCATTCCATGTGTCATCCCTTTGTTCGGGATGGACCTTTTCCGCCAGCAGGATGTAATATGCCAGCTTCAGGGGAAGCGGATTTTCAGGCAGGGCCACACCGGCTGCAAACCTGGCGATCCGCTACGGCAAAAAATGTTCACTGAAAATGCATCGGGAAAAGGGAGGAAAAAATCGTGAATAAACTTATTCTGCTGTTGCTGGCTGCTGGTCTGGGCTATGCCGCCTATACCAATCCGGATATCAACGACCATCGGGAGGCGATCTCCGGCCAGTGGCCCGAACAAGCCTTTTACACTGACGAGCAGCAGGAGGAGCGTTTCGGCGATCTCGACTACACCAACTTCATCGTCGGCTCCGCCACCAAGGACACCGTCAAGATGACCATGGTAAGCTACGGGTTTCTCGGCCGGGTGACCGTGGTGGACGAAGAATGGCAAACTCGCCCGGTACATGATTAAGGAGCGTGCCATGACTGCTCAACATTTTGTCCTGGCAGGGCTCGGCGTTCTGGTGGGCATCGGTGCATCTTTTACAGGGCTGGGCGGCGGCTTCCTGATGGTGCCGCTGCTGCTGTTTCTGGGATATCCCGCGCAAAAGGCGGTGGGCACCTCGTTTCTGGCCATCCTGATTATTTCCCTGTCGGCCCTGGCGGCGCACAACAGACTGGCCAATGTCGACTATCGGATCGGTATTCTGCTTGGCGTAGGCGGGGTGCTCGGCGCCCAACTGGGCGCGCGCCTGCTGGAACATGTATCGACGGCCAGCTTCAAGCGGATCTTCGCCTGCGTGCTTCTCGGTCTGGCCATTTATCTGTTTTTCAAGAAATAGCTCCAGGCGCTATCGGCGGTTCGGCAGCAGCAAAGACCAGGGCCGCATGGCAGCAGGGTTCGTTGCGGAGGTGAACATGTCCTGGTTCATTATGGTTTTTCTGGGAATTTACGGCGCCATGCACGCACTGTTTTTGTGGGGAATGGCACCGCTGCTGTCCCGCAGGCCCGGCACCGCCTGGCTGCTGCGCGGCTGGATGCTGCCGATGCTCGTCGCGCCGATCGCAGTGCGTATGCTGGACCGTGCCGGCTATTTCGACATGGCCCGTATCCTGGCCTGGATCGCCTACAGCTGGATGGGCTTGCTGTTCATCGCCTGCTGTCTGTTGTTGCCCCTCCTCTGCTGGCGGCTGCCGGGGATGACCCTGAGCCGCACGCGACGCACCAGCCGGCATAAGATACCGCGCAGCCCGACCAGCGCAGCGATCATCCTGCTGGCCACCCTCGGCGCAGGCATGTACGGTTTTTATGAAGCCGCCGGTTTGCGCGTCGAACCGGTCACCCTGGTGTCCGACAAGCTACCGCCCGGCACGCCGCCAGTGCGCCTGGCACAGATTTCCGACCTGCACCTGGGGTTGATGCATCGGGAAAAGGCCCTTAGCCCGATCATCGCCCGTTTACACGAACTCAAACCCGATCTGCTGGTCGTCACCGGCGACATGGTGGACGCGCAAATGGACCATCTTGACGGCCTCAGCGACCTGTGGCGCACCATCGATCCCCCGCTGGGGAAATTTGCGGTGACCGGCAACCACGAAGTCTATGCCGGCCTGCAACAATCCCTCGACTTTCTGCAACGCAGCGGCTTCACCCTGCTGCGCAACCGTTTTGTGCTGATCGGCAACCGTCTGCTGCTGGCCGGCGAGGATGATCCGGCCGTGGGGTCGGCCGCCGCCAGGCTGCGCATTCCGGAATCCGCCGTCAAGCAGCGATTCGGCATTCTGCTGAAGCACCGACCTGTTGTATCCGCGGCAACGGCCGACCTGTTCGATCTGCAACTCTCAGGGCATGCGCATCGCGGCCAGATCTTCCCCTTCAACTATCTCACCGGCCTTGTCTACCCCATGCAGAGCGGCTTGCACCGCCTGGCCGGGGGCGGCCTGCTCTACACAAGTCGCGGCACCGGAAGCTGGGGGCCTCCCATGCGCATCGGCGCACCTCCGGAAATCACCCTGATCGAGATCGTCCCCGCCGCCCGTCCTTGAATCGGGATGGCAGCGAAAGCCCCGTCCAGTCCAGTACAAGCGGCAAACCCGGCATGCATGCTGCATGGATTGCCTGCAGGATTTCGGCAGATTGCGCACAGGATCAACCATCAACGCAGCAGATCTTGTTTCGACAACCTGTCCGCCGTACCCTGTCATGCCTTTGCTTCAGGAGATCGCCATGAGCTTGAAAATTGGGCCCGCTGTCACTGCAACGCCCCACCGGCCAGCCAATGACCGGAAAGCAACCCGGGCATTCGAAACCCGGCTGCGGACTTTTCTGGAACAACAATCCGAACAAGCCCGGCAGATGCAGGAGGCAAGTCTGCAGATACACTGCTGTCAGCTGAAACTGGCACGAAGCCTTTTTGCCGAGGAGGACGCCGACCAGGATGTCCTTCCGGCTATGGAATTTCCCAAAGCGGAATTTCCGGCCGGCGCGGGACATTGGCGGATTTTTGACAGTTCGCCAGCCCCGGGCGGTCCGTTGACAGAATCTGGCGCCCCGCCATCGAATCGCAGCCATAGCCGCACCGACATGGAGCACCTCATCGAGCGTGCGGCCGCCCGTCATGGCCTTGCTCCCGATCTGATCCGTTCGGTAATCCGTACCGAAAGTGCCTTCGACCCGCGGGCCATGTCCCCCGCGGGCGCCCGGGGACTGATGCAGTTGATGCCGGCAACGGCGGCGGAACTCGGGGTAACCGACCCGTTCGACCCGGAACAGAACATCATGGCCGGCACCCGTTACCTGCGGCAACTACTCGACCGATACAACGGAGATCTCGACCATGCTCTGGCCGCCTACAACAGGGGCATGGGCAACGTCGACCGCCATGGACTGGCACGCTTGCCCGAGGAAACCCGCAACTATCTGCTGCGGATCAAACAGGCCTGACCCACCGTTTCAGGATTTCCGGACCACGCCTTCGGCCAGGGCCGCATCGCAAAACTCCGCCAGCGCATCATCTTGCGGACGGCAACCGCCGTCGGCCAGACTCTGCAACCATGCGCATTCCCGCGGCGTGAATACCCCCAGGGCCACCTCCCCCTGATGCAGATAAAGCAACGCCTCACAGGGCTGTTCCGGCACCAGCATGGCCACCACATCGAAATCCGTCACCCCCATTTCCAGCTTCTCCAGCAATGCCTCGGGGTCCCGTCCGAAGCGGACAAAGCGGCCTTCGGGGATCAAATAAAGCCGCCCCGGATCATCCGGCACGGGGCCAGGCACAAGCTCCTGACACTGCAATGCCGCCGCAAAGCCGAACCAGGCCACCACATCGGCGGCCAGATCGGCAGCGAGCGGTTTATCCTGGGACAGGAACATCTCTCTCAGAACCTGTTGTTGCCAGGCAATGAGCGCCTCGCCGACGGGTTCCTCTTCGGGAAGCTCGTCGGCCAGCCGTTCGAAAAACCGCGCCGCGTTGATTTCGAGGTTTTCCAGTATCAGATCGAACCATGGCACTGCCCGGCCGCGAATGTAAAACAGATCACAGACGCCTGCTATATAGCCGGCACGCGCCATATCCCCGGCGCTGAAGGTCGGGGAAGAAACCAGGCGATACGGGGGACAGGTCTGGTATTCGAGACCAAGGTTCCGCGCATTATCGGCCAGACGCGTGCCGGGGAGCACCGCCAGAGGAAAAATATCGAGATGGTTGGGACGCAGACCAAGGGCAAAATCGAGGCTGGACAAAAACCCCTGCAGACTGTCGCCAGGCAAGCCATAGATCAGATCAAAGCCATAAACCACCCCGGCTTCATGCAGCAGCAGGATGCGCTCGGCAAAATCGGCCGGATCGATGTGCCTGTGAACCCTGGCGAGCACCGCAGGATCAGCGCTTTGCAGTCCGATCTGCAATGCGCAGTTGATGTCAGCGAACAGGCCAGCCATTTCCTCATCGATAAATTCGGCGCGCACCTCCAGGGTGTAATGGATATGCGGAGCGACCTGTGCCATCATGCGCAACAGGTTTTTGGCCCGCTGCGCATCGAAGTTGAAGGTTGGATCGAGGACGAAAAGCTGTTGCACGCCGGCTGTGGCGAACAGCTCCAGCTCGGCCCGCAGACGCTGTTCGGGAAAACGCCGCACCCGATCACTGCCGCGGGATTCAAAACAGAAATCACAATGAAATGGACAGCCTCGCGACAACTCCCACAACAGGCCGGGGTATCGCTCCGGCGGCAGAACTCCGGTCAGAAAAGGAGATGGCAGGGAAGCGAGATCCTCCACCGTACCGGCATCCGGCCATTCGCCGACCTGAAGAGGCTCTTCCCCTTGCTGCAGCAGGTGAAGGACCTCCACGACCCGCCGCTCACCTTCCCCCGGCAGTACGAAATCAATCGCCGGGTGCCCCGCAATGACCGATGGATCCGCCGTCACCTCGGGCCCGCCGGCGAAAATGACCACCCCCGGCTGAAAGGTTTTCAGCGCTCCGGCCAGTTCCAGCAATTTGTCGCGATTCCATGTGTAAACCGAAAGGCCAACCACATCGGGGGCTTGCTCCAGAACCAGCTCTGCGCACTCGGCAGACTCCTGCATCAGGAAAAAATCGATGAGACAAGTTGTCAATCCCAACGGAAAGGCCTGCCTGAGTGCGGCAGCCAGCATCCCCGTTGCCAGGGGCACGGCACGCGACGACGGTTCGATGTGCATGGAAACAAGAGTAAGGTTCATCAGCAATGCGCTTTCGAAAAATGGGCCGCACGGAACATGAAATCACCTGTCAGCCTGGCTCGGGTTCAAGATATCTTTAATAAACAGATGTTCTTTTGTCGCCAAACAGGAAAAACTCTGCTACGCTGTATCGCAATAATATTTTTGTCGTCAGACAGCCCGGCCCTGTGCCAGCAATCAGAACAGGAGGTTATCACATGGGCATGATGCAGGAGTTCAAAACCTTTGCCGTCAAGGGCAACATGGTCGACATGGCGGTCGGCATCATCATCGGCGGAGCCTTCGGCAAAATCGTCTCGTCCCTGGTGGCCGAGGTGATCATGCCACCCCTGGGTCTGCTGCTGGGCGGCATGGACTTCAAGGATTTCTCCTTCACACTGAAAGACGCCACCGACGCCGCCCCGGCCGTGACCCTCAACTACGGCCTGTTTCTCCAGGCCCTGTTCGACTTTGTGATCATCGCCTTTGCCATTTTCATGCTGGTCAAAGCCATCAATGCTCTGCGCAAAAAAGAGGAGGCAAAACCGGCCGAACCGCCCGCGCCCAGCAAGGAAGAAACCCTGCTCGGCGAAATCAGGGACCTGCTCAAACAGCAGAAATAAACGCCTTTCCAAGCATATGAAAGCCAGGGCCCGGGGCAAAGGCCAAGCCCCATCCCTGGCTTTTACCACATCTACACCGCAAAAGTCTTCGTCCACGGCCCGGGCCTGTTGATTTTGCTGTTTCCAACCATCGGACCGATGCCAGGCCCCGGCCATCCTTTCTCATGTCCAGTTCCAGTCCCCGCAACTCGCCGCACAAGCCAGGCAAACCGTGCGTATCCAGATTCCCTTTGCGTTTTGCCGGCGCCCCGGACAGCTTGGGCGCCCCGGAATCCCGGTCACTTTTTTCATGACAACGGTCGTTTTCCTGTGCTTTAATGCCAGATTCCGATAATTCGCCGCTGACACGGCTTATATATTTTAAAGATTCAGAGGAGAAAAAACCATG
>NZ_JBFWJQ010000134.1:0-6409 GCF_050253115.1 Syntrophotalea sp. | reverse complement strand
GGAGGCCAAGGGTCGTCTGTTCGAATTTGACTACCTGCCCTGATTGCCCGCACACACTTCCGGCCTGGCCGGTGCCGCCGCATCCGTACCGCCTCCCTGACGCATGCGGCGGCACCGGCCGGGCCCAAACGATTTACCTGGCCGGGCGGACATCCCTGCAAATCACCGCAAAGCAGGGAAAGCTCGGCCACCTGGCCGCCATGAAAGATAAAGCAATCAAATACACCATCCCGATCATTGCACCGCTGCTGTTGCTGTTGTGCTGGCAGTGTCTCGCGCCGTATATCGACAACGAGATCATTCTGCCCTCGCCGGACAGCGTCTTCGCCATTCTCGTCCACCCGGACCGGGACCTCATCAGCATGGGATCGCTGCTGGGGAACATCATCGTGAGCCTGGCACGGGTGGCGTCCGGATATTTCACGGCGGTACTCGTGGCCGTGCCCCTCGGCATTCTCATGGGGTACTACGGCACGGTCAACCGGTTTTTCAGCAACTTTCTTGGAATTTTCAGGCCCATCCCTCCTCTGGCCTGGGTGCCCCTGGTGCTCGCCTGGTTCGGCGTCGCAAGCCTGGCAACCCTGTTGGAAGTCGAGCCGGGCCAATATTACCTGTATCTGAACAACCTGAAATTCTCCATGATTTTCATCATCTTCATCGGCGGCTTCTACCCGGTACTCACCAGCACCATCACCGGGGTGCGGAGCGTGCGCAAGACCCTGATCGATTCTGCCCGCGTGCTCGGCGCGCGCAAACGCGACATCTTTCTCAAGGTGCTCCTGCCGGGCGCCGCGCCGGGCATCGTCATCGGCATGCGTATCGGCCTGGGCGTTTCATGGATGTGCCTGGTGTCGGCGGAAATGCTACCCGGCAGCATGTCCGGCGTCGGGTACCTGATCACCCATGCCTTTACCATCGCCCGCACCGACGTGGTCATCGCCGGCATGATCAGTATCGGTACCGTGGGCGCCCTGCTCGACCTCGGCTTCCGCTGGTTTGAAGACAAAAAATTTACATGGCAGGCACTTGGCCGTTGAGGGGTTCCATGGAACAGGTCATCCGGGTCACCAAAACCCAAAAGAGCTTCATCACGGAAAAAGGGCAATGCGTCCAGGCTCTGAAGGATATCAACTTTGAGGTCGGCGCCCATGAATTCATCTGCCTCGTCGGTCCCTCCGGCTGCGGCAAATCGACCCTGCTGCGGATCATCGCCGGTCTTGAGCAGGCCAGCTCGGGCAGCGTCATGTATCAGGATACCCCGATCAGGGCGCCCCATCGTCAGATCGGCATGGTCTTTCAGGAATATTCGCTGTTCCCGTGGCGCACGGTCCTGGACAACGTTGCGACAGGCATGGAATTCGCCGGCTACGAACGAAGGAACAGGGAACGGCGGGCCCTCGACTACCTGCAACTGGTAGGGCTGGAATCATTCACCCAGGCCTTTCCCTACGAGTTGTCCGGCGGCATGCAGCAGCGGGTCGCCATCGCCCGCGCCCTGGCCACCGATCCCGATGTTTTGCTGATGGACGAGCCTTTCGGCGCGCTGGACGCCTATACGCGCATCGTGCTGCAGAAGGAACTGCTGCGCATCTGGCAGACCAACCGCAAAACCATCCTGTTCGTCACTCACAGCGTCGACGAGGCGATCTTTCTCGCCGACCGCATCTTTGTCATGTCCGCCACCCCCGGCATGATCCGGGAAATCATCGATGTCCCCATGCCCCGTCCGCGCGACCGGGCCAACCCGCGCTACGGCGCCCTGGCGGTACACATCCTCGCCCGGCTTGAACAGGAGACGGTCCATGCCGCCCAATGACCAAGGCCCCATAAGCGTCGGCATCGACATCGGCTCCACCGCCACCAAGGCGGTGGTGCTGACCGACAGGGTTCTCGGCCAGGCCGTCACACCCACCGGCTGGGACCCTAAAAAAGCCGGCCTGCAGGTGCTGGACGAAGCCCTGGAGGCCGCCGGCGTGGCACAGGACCGGGTGGGCGCCATCATCGGCACCGGTTACGGACGCATCTCCCTGCCCATCTTCACCCGCCGGGTCACGGAGATCACCTGTCACGCCCTGGGCGCCCATTTTCTCCACCCCGCGACCCGCACGGTGATCGACATCGGCGGGCAGGACTGCAAGGTCATCGCCCTCGACGAGCAGGGTGCGGTGTCCGACTTCATTATGAACGACAAGTGCGCCGCCGGTACGGGCCGTTTTCTTCAGGTCATGGCGGCGAGCCTGGATGTCAGCCTGGAGGAACTCGGCGCCCTGGCGGCTACGGCCGAACCGGTGCCCCTCTCCAGCATGTGCACGGTCTTCGCGGAGTCGGAGGTCATCGGCCTGCTGGCGCGCGGCGTCGAAAAAGCAGGCATCGCCGCCGGCATCATCGACACCATTGCCCGGCGGCTCCACTGTCTCGCCGGCAAAGTGCCCCTGCGGGATTCCGTCATTTTTACCGGTGGCATCGCCCAGAACTGCGATATCTGTGAAAAAATCGCCGCAAGCCTCAGTACAGAACTGCACGTTCCTGCCTGCCCCCAGTTTGTCGGGGCCCTGGGCGCAGCGTTGATCGGCCATGAAATCACGACCTCCTTTTCACCCGAATGAGAACCTTTCCCATGATAAAAACAGAAACCTTTGCCGAAATATCCACATTGCGCGAAAGAAATCCGCTGGTCTTGAAAGAAGCCCGGGAAAATGGACTGCGCGTGGTCGGAACCTACTGTCTCTACTCCCCGGTGGAACTGGTCGTGGCGGCAGGGGCCGTTGCCGTATCCCTCTGCGGCACAAGCCAGACCCCGATCCCGGCAGCGGAAAAGATCCTGCCGCGCAATCTGTGCCCGCTCATCAAATCCAGCTACGGCTTTGCCGTCACCGATACCTGCCCGTACTTCCATTTTGCAGACCTTATACTGGCCGAAACGACCTGTGACGGTAAAAAGAAGATGTATGAACTGCTCAGCGCCATGAAACCGCTGCACGTCATGCAGCTGCCGCAGACGCAGGACGACACGGCGCTGACCTATTGGACCGGCGAAATGCTGCGCCTTAAGCGTCGGCTTGAAGAGATGTTCGGCGTAGAGATAACTGAAGAGAAACTGCGCGAAGCCATCCGCCTGATGAACGACGAACGGCGCTCCCTGCAAGCACTGCAGGATGTCTGCCGGCATGTGCCCGCACCCATCAGCGGGCTGGACATGCTCACCGTACTTCATAACCGCGGGTTTTCCTGCGACAAGCGCGAAGTCATCGAGCTGGTGGACCGGCTCACGGCCGAACTGCAGGACATGGCTACGGCAGGACGGTCGCCCTACACGCCGGCAACTCCGCGCATTCTGCTCAGCGGCGTACCCATCGGCATCGGCTCGGACAAGGTGGTGCGGATCATCGAGGACTGCGGTGCCAGCGTCGTCTGCTTCGAAAGCTGCACTGCCTACAAGAAGGTTGACCCGGTTGCCAGTGACGGCGATCCGCTCGCCGCCCTGGCCGAACGTTACCTGCGCGTACCCTGTTCATGCATGTCACCCAACCAGGGACGCATGGAACTGGTCGAGAAACTTGTCCGCGATTTCCGGGCGGACGGTGTCGTCGATCTCACCTGGCAGGCCTGTCACACCTACAACATCGAGTCTGCCAGTCTGAAAAACCATGTGCGGAACACCTCGAAAGTGCCCTTTCTGCAGATCGAAACCGACTACTCTGCATCGGATACCGAACAGCTCAAGGTGCGCATCGAGGCATTCATCGAAATGATCTGCCGCAAAAAAATCGCCTGACCGGGAAACCGCGAGCAGTCCTTATTCTCACGAAGCCGGCCTTTTTTCGGCCGAAGACCGGCGCATGTTTCTTTTCGCCCGGCTGCGCCGAGAAAAGCGCCCGGATGGTGATCGAGGCCTCCGACCTGGACCGTTTCATCCCCTGCGGCAAGGCCCCCAAGGCCATGGTGCCCTGGCAATTGAACATTAATTGACCGTCCTTCGCCCTTTTCAATTCGATCGTCAACATTATGGCAAAACCGGGTTGCGCAGCCCGCTAGCGAGGCCGACTTCAGCACCGGTTGCGCTAAAAAAAACCATCATGCCGGTGTAAAATACCTTTAAATATTTAATAAGTAGGCATTTTTTCTCCGCCAGTCCACCCAGGCAAAAGGCTGTCAGCAGCTGGCACACTCCTTGCGACCCCCCCCGTGACACATTCGGCGAACTGGCCGGCGGCAGGCAACGCCCGGATTCATATTAACTTGCACCCCTTAAGACGGGGAGGGAGAAAACTTCCATGCTTGATCTCACGATGATTGACCAGGTGACCATCATTCTCTATCTGGGATGCGTCCTGGGCGTCGGCCTCTGGGCAGGAAGGCGGGTGAACGATCTGGAGGAGTATGCGGTGGCCGGCCGCAACTATACCGCCCCGATCATCGCCGCGACCTTGTCCGCCTCCTTCATCGGCGGCGGTTTCACCATGGGGAATGCCGAAAAGGTCTTCACCATCGGTATCGTCAATATCGTGGCACTTTGGGGTTTCAGTCTCAAGGAAGTGCTGGTGGCCCGCTTCATCGCTCCCAGATCGGACCGCTTTCCCAAGGCGATCTCCGTGGGCGACGTGATGGAGGTCGACTACGGTAAAACCGGCAAGTTCATCACGGGAATTTTTTCCGTGCTGTTGTGCGCCGGCATTCTGGGTGCCCAGATCGGCGGCATGGGATACCTTTTCAATCTGTTTCTGGGACTGTCGGTGCCGACCGGCATCATGATCGGCATGGGCATCATCATCCTGTACGACACCATCGGTGGCATGCGGGCCGTGGTCGCCACCGATGTGCTGCAGTTCGGGGTGCTGGCCATCGGCATGCCCCTGGTGCTGTTTTTGGGGATCAAGCAACTGGGCGGTCCGGGCGAGCTTCTGGCGCAGGTGCCGGACGGCCATTTAGAATTTTTCAGCAACATGACGCCGGTCCAGTTCGGTTCCCTGTTCCTGACCTTCGTGCTGGGCGAAACCCTGGTCCCTCCCTACGTGCGGCGGCTGTTCATCAGCCGCGACATCAAGGCCATCTCCCGGGGCACGCTCTGGAGCGGGCTCTTTTCGGTGCCGTTTTTCGCCATTTCCGGCGGCATCGGCCTGGTCGCGCTGGTTCTCAAACCCGACCTCAATCCCAACCTGGCAATTCCCTTCGTCGTCGAGGGCGTTCTGCCGATCGGCATGCGCGGCCTGGTCATCGCCGGCATTCTGGCGGTTGTCATGTCATCGGCCGATTCCTTTCTCAACAGCGCTTCCGTGGCTTTCGTCAACGATATCGTCAATCCCCTGCGAAAGGAGAAACTGAGCGACCGCACCGGCCTGCTCTGGGCGCGGCTGGCGACCCTGATCACCGGTTCCCTGGCGATCATCATCGCCATCCGCATTCAGAGCCTGCTCGATATACTGCTGTTTGCCTATAACTTCTGGTCGCCGATCATTCTGGTGCCGCTGGCCGCCACCCTGCTGGGGTTCAAATCCACCCCCCGGGCCTTTATCTGTGGTGCAGCGGCCGGGCTTGTCGGGGTCTTCGGCTGGAATCATCTGCTTGGCACTCCCGGCGGGTTCGACGGACTGCTGATCGGGGTTTTCGCCAACTTTCTGGTTTTTTGCCTGGTGAACAGACTGGATATGGTGACCTTGGAATGTGTGGAAGAGTGCGGTGAGTAACGGGAGGAAAACCATGATTAGACTGTTCACGGCCCTGATGTTATTTGCGGCCCTTTCCTGTCCTGCCTTCGCGCTTGACAGTCCCGGAGTCGCGGTCGAAACCCTGGTCCGCGGGAGCGCCAGTTGGGATGGGACCCCGCTGCCGGCTTATCCCGATGGACAACCGCAATTGACCATCCTGCGCATCCAGATTCCCCCTGGCACCACCCTGCCGCTGCACAAGCATCCGGTGATCAATGCCGGAGTTCTGACCAAGGGCGAGCTGACCGTCGTCACCGAAAAAAACGAAACCCTTCACATGCAGGCCGGGGACCCGATCATCGAGGTGGTGGACAAGTGGCACTACGGCAAAAACGAAGGCATGGAAACGGCCGAGATCATCGTTTTCTATGTCGGTACCGCCGAACTTCCGCTGACTGTCAAGTAGTATCCATCCGGAAACTCCGGATGGATACAGCGTAGTTTTCATATGGGAAACGAGCAATTTTTCGTTATGGTAAGGAAATCAAGGGGTTGCGCGGAGGCGTACATCGGTACGCCGCACAAGCAAGCCTGCGGATTGACGCCGTCACGACGGAAAAGGGCCGTTTCCGGATGAAAAGTAAGTATCCCCCGGTCAAACCGGGGGCTTTATGGGTGAACCGCTCAAAGCGGTTGGCTCAAACCTTGGGCCGCCTAAAGGCGGCTGGCTATTTGAGCAGGTTCAATTGATCCAATCTGCTATC
>NZ_JBFWJQ010000133.1:0-6582 GCF_050253115.1 Syntrophotalea sp. | reverse complement strand
AACGCCTGGACGGGGTGCGCGCCGCCTTCGCCGCCAGGAACATACCAACGCTGGCCATTTCTGCGGTTACCGGGGAAGGCCTCAAGTAGCTGGTGGCCGCGGTGGCTCGCGAACTGGAAACCTTGCGCTCCGCGTCGGAACCCTGCATCGACAATGGCGAAGGCCGCGAGCCCTGGCAACCTGACCTGTCTTGACAAGGGGCTTCAGGGATAGTTAGAATTTCACTTTTTTGTGCCGTCATTTAATGTTGTTCCACGGACGCGATTCCGCGGCCGACAGATCCGGTTTCCGGCGGCATATCTTTCGGAGTGAAGGGCTTTTTCTGGAAAGTGGACAGCCATGCGCAAGGATCTTCTGGCCCAGGTTAAAAGGATCGTTGTTAAAGTCGGCAGCGGCGTGATCTTCGGCCAGGACGGTCTCGATTACGATGTGATCGGGGCTTTGTCCCAGGATATCTGCGGGTTGCTTTCCCGCGGCTACGAAGTTGTTCTGGTCTCGTCCGGGGCCGTCGCCACCGGCAAGGGAGAACTCGGTATTGTCGGGCGTCCGCAGACCATCCCCCTGAAACAGGCCGCCGCCGCCATAGGCCAGAGCCGCCTGATGCGGGCCTGGAAGGACGCCTTCCGGCCCTGCGGCCGCTGCGTGGCGCAGATTCTGCTTACCCGGGACGATCTTGCCAATCGGCGGCGATTTCTCAATGCCCGCAACACCTTGATGACGCTTCTCGAATACGGCGTGGTACCGATCATCAATGAAAATGATACGGTCGTTGTCGAGGAGATCCGTTTCGGTGATAACGACAACCTCTCCGCCCTGATCACCTCTCTGGCGGAGGCCGACCTGCTGGTGATCCTGTCGGATGTGGACGGTCTTTACGACAGCAATCCCAAAATCAACCCGGCCGCACGGCATTTTTCCGTGGTCGAGCGCATTACCGAAGAGATTGAAAATATGGCCGGCGGGGCCGGATCCGTGGTTGGTACCGGCGGTATGTCCACCAAAGTCGAAGCCGCCAAGCGTGCCACCCTTTATGGCGTCGGCACCGTCATCGTTGACGGGCGGCGGCCCGGCGTGTTGCCCGGATTGATGGCCGGCGAGGAGCTGGGCACCTTTTTTCTGCCGGTACGCCAGCACATGTCCGCCCGCAAGCACTGGATCTCTTTCAGCAAGGCCAGTCGCGGCAAGCTGCTGGTCGACGAGGGCGCGCGGCGGGCCCTCACCGATAAAGGCAAGAGCCTTTTGCCTTCGGGAGTGTTCGCCATTGAAGGAACCTTCGAGCGCGGTGACGCGGTGCGCATCTGCGATGCCGAAGGCAAGGAGTTCGCCAAGGGAATCGCCAGCTACTCACGGCAGGAGCTTGAGCGCATCCTGGGGCATAATTCTTCGGAAATCGAAACAATTCTCGGCTACAAGTACGGTGACGAAGCGGTGCATCGCGACAACCTGGTGGTCAAGAAATGATGTCCCGCCCATCGCGCCAGCCGCATGCCTTTTACAGGAGATACCGATGACGCTACAGGATCAGATCCAACAACTGGCAAAAGACGCCCGGGACGCATCGCGGATCATGGCCCAGGTTCCGACCACGGTTAAAAATCATCTGTTGCGGCAGATGGCCGACGCCCTGGTGGCGTCCGGTGCCGCCTTGATCGAGGAAAATGCCAGGGATCTTGCCGCCGGACGCGAGAAAGGCCTGTCAGAGGCCATGATCGATCGCTTGCGGCTGGACGAAGGACGCATTCGCGGCATGGCTGACGGTCTGCGCGAAGTGGCCGAACTGCCCGATCCGGTCGGTGAGGTGACGGGCATGTGGCGGCGCCCCAACGGTATCCAGGTCGGACGCATGCGCATCCCCCTCGGGGTCATCGGCATCATCTACGAATCACGCCCCAACGTAACTGCCGATGCCGCTGGTTTGTGCCTGAAAAGCGGCAACGCGGTGGTGTTGCGCGGAGGGTCAGAGGCGATTCACTCCAACCGGGCCATTGCCGCGATCCTCAAAAAGGAGCTCGCCGCCATGGGACTGCCCGCCGGCGCATTGCAACTGGTCTCTACCACCGACCGCGCGGCGGTGACCGAACTGCTCAAGCAGGAACAGTTCATCGACCTGATCATACCCCGTGGCGGTGAAGGGTTGATCCGCTTTGTCAGTGAAAATTCCCGGATCCCGGTCATCAAACATTATAAAGGGGTCTGTCATACCTTCGTTGATGCCGATGCCGATCTGGACATGGCGGAAAAAATCTGCATCAATGCCAAGGTGCAGCGACCCGGCGTATGCAACGCCATGGAAACCCTGCTCATTCATCGGGATTGTGCCGAAGCCTTCGTGCCGCGCATCGCCCGGGTTCTCGGTGCTCTGGGTGTCGAGCTGCGGGGCTGTGCCGAAACCTGCCGGCTGGCGCCCGCGGCAACCCCGGCGCAGGAGGAGGACTGGGGCGCGGAATATCTCGACCTGATTCTCGCGGTGCGGGTGGTCGACAGTCTGGATGCGGCCATTTCGCATATCCAGGAATACAGCTCCCTGCATACCGAGGTCATTGTTACTCGCGATTATCCGAATTCACAGCGCTTTTTGCGGGAAATCAATTCGAGCGTGGTGATGATCAATGCTTCATCGCGGTTTTCCGATGGCAACCAGTTCGGCCTTGGCGCCGAGATCGGGATTTCCACCACCAAGCTGCATTCCTTCGGACCGATGGGACTGGAAGATCTGACCACCCGGAAGTTTATCGTGTTCGGCGACGGGCAGGTCAGGGAGTAACGCTGAGTACCCAGCGTCGAGTGCCGAGTCAAATCGAAAGCCTGTTACACTTTGCTCAGCACTCAGCACTCAGCACTCAGCACTCAGCACTCAGCACTCAGCACTCAGCACTGAAGCGAAGCGCAACGAAAGACGGACGAATCGATGAAGCTCGGTATCCTCGGCGGCACTTTCAACCCTGTCCATACGGCGCATCTGCGCATCGCCGAGGAGGTGCGGGAGCGCTGCGGGCTCGACCGGATTCTGTTTGTCCCGGCAGCGACACCGCCGCACAAGGAATTGGCCGGGGCGATTCCGTTTGCCGACCGATATGCCATGGTGGCCGCGGCCATTGCCGACAATCCGGATTTTGTGGCCACCGATCTGGAAAACCGGCGCGCGGGGAAAAGTTATTCGGTTCACACCCTGGAACTGTTGCACGAAGAATATCCGCAGGATACGTTTTATTTTATCATCGGCATGGATTCCTATCGATCTCTTGGCATCTGGAAGGACTTCCCGCGCCTTTTCGAGCTTGCCAATCTGGTGGTTGCGGCGCGTCCGGGGATCCCCTGCAAGGATCCGCTGGCATTGCTGCCCGTTGTCATCCGGGATCAGTTCTGTTACCATGAAAGCGCTCACATGCTGCGGCATCGCAGCGGCAATATAGTGGTTTTCTTCGAGGAAACCTATCTCGATATTTCTTCGACGCAGATACGGCGACTGGTGTCGGAAGGGCGCTCCATCCGTTATCTGCTGCCGACCGCGGTCGAACATTATATTTACCGACACGGCCTCTATCATAACGACGAAAGGTTCTGATATTTTGCAAGCCAAACATCAGGCGCTGCTGTGCGCCGCATACGCTCTGGACAAGAAAGCTTTTAATGTGCGCCTGCTGGATGTCGGCGGCCAGTCGTCGCTGACTGATTTTCTGCTGATTGTTTCCGGCGGTTCGGACCGTCAGGTACAGGCGATTGCCGAGGCTGTCGAACTGGGCATGAAAAAGGAGCACAATGTGTTGCCGCTGGCCGTCGAAGGCAAGCAGGAGGGCCGCTGGGTGCTGCTCGATTACGGTGATGTCATGGTGCACGTTTTCCAGCAACCGGTTCGCCAGTATTATGATCTCGAGGGCCTGTGGCCCGATGCGCCCGAAGTGCCTGTCGAGGAAATCGAGGAGGCATGAAGCTCAGCCTGGTCTGTGTCGGCCGCCTTTCGATCGGGTTTTTGCGGGAGGGGGTCGCGGACTATGAAGCGAGGCTGAAGCGTTATGCGCCCTTGCGGGTCCTGGAGCTGAAAGAGGAGAAGGGCGGGAAAAACGATCCGACTTTTATTCGTCGTCAGGAAGGGCGGCGCATTCTGGAAAAAATTCCGGAGGGGGCGTTTGTCATCGCGCTGGACGAGCGCGGAAGCTCCCTGTCGTCCGAGGACCTGGCCGGAATGCTCGAACGCCACATGCTGCAGGGCACCCCCGAGCTGATGCTGGTCATCGGCGGCGCTTATGGTCTTTGCGACGCGGTCAGGCAGCGTGCCGATCTGGTGCTGTCCCTGTCAGCCATGACCCTGACTCATCAGATGGCCCGGCTGTTGCTCATGGAGCAGCTATATCGTGGCTTCACCATTGTCCGAAACGAACCGTATCATAACCGTTGACGTTCCGTCTGGCCATCGGCAAGCCTTGCGGCCATACCGAAGCAGGAGAAAATCATGATTCTGATGGCGTTCATTTTCCTATTGCTGATCATCTTCTTTCTGCTGTTCTATATTCTCAACCCTCAGACCATCGCGGTGTTTTACTGGTTCGGCAACGAAGTTACGGCCTCGCTCGCGGTGGTTGTTGCGGCTTCGGTCCTTTCGGGGCTGCTGATTGGCTACCTGCTCTACATTTACGGCGCTACCGGGCATTTGCTGCGCGACTGGCGCCGCCGGCGGCTGGAGAAGCGCAGCCGCAGCGTCATGGACCTCTATCATCAGGGCATGGGGCGGCTGGTCTCGGGGGATCTTAAAAAGGCTCGACGGCGGCTGCTCAAAGCCCATGCCCAGGATGGGGGACAGGTCGATGTGCTGCTGGCTCTGGCACGGGTATGCCGGGAAGAGGGGAATCTTTCCGAAGCGCTGGAATATCTGCTTCGGGCCCGCCGGCAGTCCTCGGACAGCCTGCAGGTTCTTTTTGTCCTGGCCGAAACCTATCTGGCCGCCGGACAGGGCGACGAGGCGATAGCGGTTTACCGCTCGATTCTGGCGGTAGAGCCGGACAACCTCGAAGCGTTGCGTCGGCTGCGGGATCTGCATATGCGGGCGGAACTCTGGAACGAAGCCCTCGATCTTCAGAAACGACTGCAACGCAAGCTTGGCGGTACGCCCCAGGACGAGGATTTGCGCATTCAGGCTGGACTGCGGCTTGAAACGGCACGGGTGAGCCTGGAAGCCGGCCGGGCCGATTCGGCGGTGTCGGATCTCAAGGCGTTGGTCAAGGATCAGCCGGACTTTGTGCCTGCGCGGGTGCTGCTTGGCGATGCTTACGAAGTCTCCGCCCGCCCGGCGGAAGCTGCTTCGGTCTGGCAGGAGGGATACCGGCGTTTCGCAGAAGCTGTTTTTCTGGCGCGGCTGGAGGATCTGGCCATGGCCAACGAGGATCCCGCCGGGCTGCTTGACTTTTATCGCACTACCGCGCTCAATCGTGCCGACGACCTTCTGCTGCGGCTGTTTTACGGCAAGTTCTGCCTGCGGCTGGAGATGGTCGAGGAGGCACTCGAGCAGTTGGCCGAGATCGAAAAAAACGGGGCGGATTTTCCGCAAATGCACCTGCTGCTGGCGGAAGCGCATATGCGTCGGCGTCGTCTGGAAGAATCGATCCGCGAATACCGGAAAGTTGTCGGTTTCGAGGGCGCTCTGAATTTTGGCTATGCCTGCAGCGTTTGCAAAACCGCTTCGGTGGAGTGGAATGGTCGTTGCGAAGGATGTGGCGCCTGGGGCAGCTGCCATCTGGCGGGCCGTGAGCTGATCAAAAATCCCCCCGCCGGCGAATTGCGCGCCATTCATCATGGGGAGCAAACCGTATGACCGCGCCGATCCGCCGTCCGGTAACCCTTGTCATCCTTGATGGCTGGGGCATCAATCCCGTTTGTGCGCACAACGCCGTGTGCCAGGCCGATACGCCGCGCCTCGATGCCCTGCTGCGTGATTGGCCCCGGGCAAAGCTTGGCGCTTCCGGTCTGGATGTCGGACTGCCTGACGGGCAGATGGGCAATTCGGAGGTCGGGCATCTGAATATCGGTGCCGGCCGCATCGTCTACCAGGATCTGACCCGCATCAGTCTCAGTATCGAAACCGGGGAATTTTACCAGAATTCTGAATTGCTGCGGGTCATGCAGGCGGTGTTTCAGTCCGGTGGCAAGCTGCACCTTATGGGACTGTTGTCGGATGGCGGGGTACATTCGCATAACACTCATCTCTATGCCCTGGTCGATATGGCGCATCGGGTGGGGATCAGGCAGATCTGCATTCATGCCTTTATGGACGGGCGCGACACGCCACCGAAGAGCGGGGCAGCATACCTTGCCCAGCTCGAGGAAAAACTTGCGGAAATTGGCGCCGGACAGATCGCTACCGTGATAGGCCGCTACTGGGCCATGGATCGGGACAATCGCTGGGAGCGGGTGGCGCGGGCCTACCGGGCCATGACCGAAGGCCTTGGCTCCAGCTATTGCGATAGCGCGGCGGCAATCAACGCTGCCTATGCCGGCGGCCAGACCGACGAGTTTGTCGAACCGTGCGTTATAACAAGGGATAACCCCTGCACGGTGGCCGACGGCGACGGCATGATCTTCTTCAATTTC
>NZ_JBFWJQ010000132.1:0-6689 GCF_050253115.1 Syntrophotalea sp. | reverse complement strand
CGGCAGCGAGAGCGAGCTTCACTTCGGTGACCTTCCAAGGCGACCGAATGCCAAGAATTTGAGCGTAAAGATCGGTATCTTTCATGTAAGAGACGCTAACCTACCCACTCGATTTGGGGAAGGGCCCTTTTTTTCCGTATTGCAGGTCGAGTTGGGAAAATCAGTCAGGACCCAAACCCCGCTAAGCCTTATGTTGATCGACATTGATTACTTCAAGGAGGTCAACGACCGCTTCGGCCATGTCGCCGGAGATAAGGTTCTTGCACTGGTTGCGGTCATTCTCCAGGATTCGGTGCGGCCCGGGGATGCCGCCTGCAGATATGGAGGTGAGGAGTTTGCGGTGCTGCTGCCCGATAGTGATCGAAACGTCGCGGAAAAGGTTGCCTTGCGGCTTATGGAAAAAATCAGATGTGCCCGGATCCCGGTTGGTAGCGAGCAGATCGCCCTGAGCATCAGCGTCGGTATTGCGGCTCTGACTGGAGGCTCGTCAAAGACCATGGAGGATCTGGTCCGCCAGGCGGATGAGGCATTATATGCAGCTAAAAACAGTGGTCGCAACCAGGTGTGCCTGGCGGATGAAGATTATCATCTTGCCGGGGCGATGTGCGATTGAGCCATGAATTGCCATGTTTTTGCCGTATTTATTGGGGAAACGGGCAGCGTGAAAGAGGCGGCCCAGGCCGTGCTGGGGAAAAAATCGATAGTGCAGGATTAAAAAGGGGCTGCCGCCCAGGCGTGGCATGATTCTTATAAACCAACGGGGCGATCCTGCTGCAGGGGTCGCCCCGTTGAAGTTTGTCTTAATACTGAAAAATTGCGGCCCGGCAGGGAGGGGTTCCATCATTGCGTCTGATCTTCCGGGAGAGGACTTCGGAAGATTCAGGCTTAAGTGGGTTGCATGGGGAGGACATGCGAATCACTGCCAGGCCGCATTGCATGGGTGTATGGTTATTTCCAGGACGCCGGAAGATATTTCAGTCTGCCCCGCCCAAAATCGGTGATGGTGAAGGTCTCCAGCAGCTTGCCCTGGGCATCGATGTCGACGTCGATTTCCTGGATGAGCCCGGAAGCACGCATGGAGGTCAGATGTTTTTCGAAACTTTTTACGCTGAACTGGCCTTCGTTGCCGTACTCGGCCTTCAGTTCCTTCATAAGATCGTGCACATTTGCCTGGTTCCTGGTGGACATCAGATGCAGCAGGCGAAACCGCAGTGGTAGTTTGATAGCCATGATTTATGCTCCCTGGCGCAGATTGAGAAGTTCTTTGGGGTTGGCCACAACCAGCACACCACCGATGGTGATGATCAGGCCGCCAACCACGAGGTTGGTGGTCAATTGCAGGTCGGTCATGAAATAGCCGAAGACAATCCCCCAGATGACATAGGTGATATTGAGGGCCATGGCGCGGCCGACGCCGGTCATGTTGAGGCTCTTGTACCAGGCCAGGTAGGAAATGCCGCCGATGACGCCGGCGCAGGCCAGAATCCACAGGCTGTTGAACGTGCCGAGGGACTCGCCGAGCAGCGCCCATCCGGCGACAAATGGCAGCACGCCGACGATCGATACGATACAGGACACCGATTCACGGATGCTGATGGCGATGTCCGGATCGACCATATCCATGCCGAAGGTGGAGAGCACGCCCTCGATGCCCCAGCCGAAACATGCCAGAAGCGCACAGCCGATGCCGAGATAGAAGTGGGGCATGCTGCCGCCTTCAGGAGGGGTCCAGCCGACGATAAGGGCGCCGACAACCGAAAGCGCAATGCCCGCCCAGACCAGCGGGGTGACTTTTTCCTTCAGGAAAACCGCTGCCATGATGGTTCCCACCACCGGGAACATGGCGGTAATCGACAACGCATAGGATGCGCCGGCGAACTCGATGCCGAGCAGGTATCCGCCCATGGCGATGGGGCCGCCAAAGATAGCGGCGAGACAGACCAGTATTCCCGGCCAGGTTTTCAGGGTGCGAAAAATTTCACTGCCACGTCCCGTGAAAATATTGGACAAGGTCAGGAAGATTCCGGCAAAGCCGTCGTGCATGGCGGCGCCGACCAGCGGCCCGGTAAAGATCGTGGCGCCACCGGTAAAGGGAGCCATCGCAAAGGCAATGCCCATGACGACACCGGCAAACCCCCAGGACATTCCGCCGAAGGCTCCCCAGAGCAAACCTGCCTTGGCGTGGCTCAGCTTTCGTTTGTTGCTCAGATCTCTCGTGAGGACCTTCGATGAGGAAGGCCCTCCAACCACTTGTGCTGCGACTCCATTGGCCATAATGTTTCTCCAGTAGAAAATAAATCGAATGTTCCCCCGCTATGGGGTCCGGGTTTTGAAGCTGTCCACGTTTTTTGCGGCACCTGCTGGTTTTCATCCGGAAACGGGAGCAGCGCTCTAGTCGGGCCGTGATTTACAAAACAAACAAGGTTGAACATTTTAAAACAATTTCGGTGCATCTCGGGTGCTGATGGCAGCGCCTTGCGAATCTATAATGATATGAAAATTTTGCTATTTTCTTAACATGTTTAACAACATCCAGAAAAACAAGGTTTGAGATTTTTCTTTCGAGTTGCAGCTGGCGTTACGATAAAATATGTTTGTTTTTGTTGTCAAGTGAAAGTTTTTGCCAAAAATGAAAAAAATATGCCCATTCGGAAGGGATGTTTTTCTGAGGTTCTGAGTGGATTTCCCGAATATAAATTAAAATAACAAGAAAAACAATTGGTTGCGATTGTCCTCTGAATGGTCAGGGAATGGTGAGGTTTGTTTGTCCTTGTTTGTTTTTATGTTGTGTGGGTTTTGATGTGCGTGAAAAGTGGGAGGTCGTGGAAGCCGTGCCGAAATATTCCGGCGGCCGGGACAGGGAATATCTCGTCGGTTTCGATGTTTGTGATATGCTTTCCAAAAAAACTTTACATCAAGGCGATAAACAGGGGAGACAGCGTCTCTCTCCGGAGTTTCCGGATGGACACCAGCAAGGAAGAAATATCATGCCCCGGCGTGTCCTTATCGTGTTGCCGCACCGGCTTGGCCTTTAAAGCCGGAATCATCTGTTCCCTCAACATAGACAAGGAGAGAATCATGGCATTAACCGTTATCGCAAAATTTGTTGCCAAGCCTGGTAAGGAAGAAATTCTGAAAAAAGAACTGCTGGCACGCATCGAACCGACTCGTGCCGAAGATGGCTGCATCGTTTACGATCTGCATCAGGATGTCGACAATCCCGCGGTTCTGGTGTTTCTCGAAAGCTGGAAAAGCAGGGAAGATCTGGAGCAGCACCTGCAGATGCCTTACCTGCAGTCGCTTTTAGGCATGGTTGACGAAATTTGTGCCGAACCGCCGGAGATCCGCCTGGCCAATCAGATCGGCTGACCCCGCGCTGCGGCAGATGCCGGGACGAAACAAAAAACGGGGTCCGGCCTCTTGGCCGTACCCCGTCAATTATTCCTTTTGGTGATGGGCGGGTCTTAGCCGCCCCAAGGCATCTGGGCATATTCCTCAAAAGCCTTGTCATGATAGCGCTTAAAAAGACTTTCGTGGCCCCGCTCCCATTCAGCCAGCATGCTCAAGGCTTTTTTGGTATCGCCTTCGGCCTGGGAGGCAGCATGTTCATAAAACTCGGCAAAATCCCGCTCGATCAGGTAAGCCATGCGCAATACGGGCAAATCCGGGACCATAGACTCCAGAACTGTTTGATCAAGAATTTCGGTAACGGCCCTTTCTGAGAAAAATCCTTCCTTTTCAAGTGCCTTTCCCATCTCAAGACTTGGCGCGCCGCCTTTTTTAATCTCCTCGATCTGATTTTCTATAAAGTCGATATGCTTCTGCTCCTCGGCCGCCAGATTTTTGAATGCACCAACGGCTGCGGCATGACCCAGCCGGTCTGCATTCTGCTCAAAAAAACGCTTGCCCTCATGTTCACGCTGCAGGGCATACTGATAGACTTTGAGGATGTCCATTTGCTTTGCCTTTCGGTTAAGGATTCATACCTGTCTTGCAACGTTTACACTGTCTCACCATGTTACTTCCTCCGGGTTGGTTGTCAACACTATTGCTTTTCGATGTCTCTTTTCGAAGAGATTTCCCCGAGTTTTTCGACTTCATCAAGCACCGCTTCGGCAGCCTGAATCAGATCAAGAACAAGGCGCTCGCTGACTTCGAGAAGGCCCTCGTATTCCCCCCGGTTGCGCAAGTTGTGGCAGTGAGCCAAGATACGCCAGATTTCAGGGCCTGCACCTATCGTGTGCTGAAGACACTGAAAAACGATGTAGCGATTTTCCGAACGATATCCATGCCAGCGAAGAGCGGCTAGCGATAACGCATGTGCAGCATTGTAAGCCAGGTCGAAGCGACTCTCCAACGATAAGGCAGCCATCCGGGAGTCTTTGATCTGCGTGCGCCCTGAGTGGAGAAGCCCATCAAATTCTTTCTGATCACCTGGTTCTTGCTTTATCTGTCCGATATCAACCAGGTTTTTAAACTGTTGGGAGGTCATCTTGCGATCCAATCAGAAAAATTATGGGTTGCTCGATTACCCTGACAACAAAGCTGCTTTCCGCCGTAATTTTGCTTCGGAACTCTTCGACAGTATAGATCGTCGGGTTGATCTGTCTTCCCAATTGGGCTTCCAACTCAGAAAAGCTGACAAGCAGATCCGGGTAGGTCGGCTGGTCTGAAATCAACATCAGATCGATATCGCTTCCAGCGGTGTCCGATCCTTTCGCTACAGAACCGTAGATGAAGGCAACTTTGATTTTGTCTTTGAATTGGTCCAGGGCCAGACGCAACGGGCCGGAAAGACCAAAGGTTTTGCGGACGATTCCTTTTAGCTCTTCGAAAATAGGCGATGAAGGGTTTGCCTGGTAATGTTTCTGGTTCCCGATCTTTTTGACCGTCAGAAGGCCAGAAGCTGAGAGCTTTTCCAGTTCTCGCAGGACAGTCCCGGTGCCTATTCCTGCCCGATCGACAATCTCTTTCGAATAAAAGCTTTTATCCGGTTGCCCAAAGAGAAGGCGCAGAAGCTGCTGCTGTGTTTTGGTAAACAGAGCGTCGCTGATGTTAAATGTTTTGCTGTTGATGTTTCCCATATTGGGAACTATATAACCCAAAATGGGATAATGCAAGCAGGTTTTGATATGAGGGATTTGAGTTCTGTGGGGTAAAATCATCCAGAACAAGAGGCAGTATTGCCAGCTCCTGCGGGAAGTGATGGAACGAGAGATATGGGAGCCCTGGATTCTCTATATGCTTGCCGCCATGGAAGAAACTGCCCGCTGGACTTGCGGAAAAATCCTGGCGATCCGGGACCTTCTTGAAGAAACAGTTTCTTTTTGCCGGGAAAAGCTGCCTAGGCGCGTAAGAGTAGACGGTTTGGCGGAAGTATGAGAAAGAAGTTCGATTTTTTGAATTTCTCTAAGTGCTTGAAAATAAATCGTTATATGGATTTCCGACGACTTTTTTAGATCACAATGGACAAAGAAAAAGCCCCTGACGGATCAGGGGCCATTTTCTCTATTGGTGCCGAAGGCCGGAATCGAACCGGCACTGCCATAAGCAATCGGTTTTTGAGACCGACGTGTCTACCAATTCCACCACTTCGGCAAAGTGGGATGGATTATAAAGACATGTTTGCCGATGGTCAAGAGGTTTTGGTAGAGACTGGCCGTTTGTTCAGGATGCCGCGCCATTGCGGATGGCCTGCAGCAGCTCCAGGGCCAGGGGGCCGCGTTTAAGGGGGAAATTTTCCAGCCGGGCAATGGGCATGATTTCGATAATGGCATTGGTGAGAAAAGCTTCATCGGCCTGGAAAAGAGTCTGCATGTCGATGGGCTGCTGTCTGACGGTAAAGCCGAGGGTATCGGCCGCCTGCAGGACCTGGCGACGCATGACGCCGGCCAGGACCAGTTCTCCGGCGGCCGGGGTAATCAGGGTTTTGTCCCGGATAAGGAACAAATTGCTGGTGGCGCCTTCGAGTATATGACCCTCGTCAGTGCGGAACAGTGCCTCGCGGGCCCCTCGTGACTGGGCGTAGCGGGCGGCGTAGAGGCAGTCGGCGTAATTGCCGCGCTTCATCTGCGGCAGGTGGGAGAGGGGGTTGACGCGCCGGTTGGGGGCAAAAACGCACGTGGCTCCGGCCTTGCGCTGAGTGTCGTCGGGGTCGCTGCAGGAGACGGCGGTGATGATGGTTCGGGCATGCTGTGCTGGCGGTACCGCAAGTCCATTACAGATTCCCCTGGTGAGGGTCAGGCGCAGGCGCGCCAAAGGCCAGGGGCAGCGTTCGGCGGTTTGCAGAAGGTTGGTGCGGACCTCGTCGTGGTTGCGGGGGAAGTCGAGCAGCGAGGCCGACAGCGCCAGTCGGTCCAGGTGGGCTTCGATTCGCAACACCTTGTTGTTTTGCACCTTGATGGTTTCAAACAGGGAGTCGCCGAACAGCAGGGCGCTGTCTTGCAGTGGCAGGCAGGCTTGTTCGGCGGTGCAAAACCGGCCGTCGAGGTTCACGATCATGATGCCAGTCCGAGGGCCAGGCGCAAGGCCGCGGCCTTGTGCAGACATTCCTGCCATTCGCGGGTCGGATCGGAGTCGGCAACAATGCCGGCGCCGACCTGATAGGTCAGTTCCCTGTCGAATTTCTGGAAACTGCGGATCAGAATTTTGAAAGCCAGGTTGCCGGTGATGCTGACATAGCCGGCGCT
>NZ_JBFWJQ010000131.1:0-6792 GCF_050253115.1 Syntrophotalea sp. | reverse complement strand
GCGCGTCGAGGCCGGAGCGGTATTCGTCAACGGCATGGTCAAAAGTGATCCGCGACTGCCAT
Organism: Syntrophotalea sp.; assembly: GCF_050253115.1. Taxonomy (NCBI): domain Bacteria; kingdom Pseudomonadati; phylum Thermodesulfobacteriota; class Desulfuromonadia; order Desulfuromonadales; family Syntrophotaleaceae; genus Syntrophotalea; species Syntrophotalea sp. Next base: position 6,730 of record NZ_JBFWJQ010000131.1, on the reverse strand, counting down.
TCGGCGGCGTCAAGGCTTCGGGATACGGGCGGGAACTGGCCCGCTTCGGCATTCAGGAATTCGTCAATGTTCAGACCGTCTGGATCGCCTGAACACGTCGGCAACGAAAATATTGTAAACTTGATAATCACAGCAAGCTTTTGCCATAATGGCTGACAGCTCGATGCGGTAAGGCAGGCCATTGGAAATCGTGCGGATAAGCCGCGATGGCCGCTTTGCCACAGGGGAAAGGTTGACCGGTATTGCGTTTGGCGCTTCGGAAAAGGTGGATTGGAATCGGCTTTTTGGGGCTGGTTTTCGTACTGTGTTCTGTTTGGAGTCGGGCCGATAACAGGCAGCCGGAAGACACCGTCCGGCGGCACCTTCAGCAGATGATCGGGGAGACCGCAGCGGCCGGTGCGGTGGCTGATGCGTTTCTCGACGTGGAGGGGCTACGCATCCCCCTGCATCGGCATCTGCCGGATTTTTACCGGCGCCGCGATTTCAATCCGGCCTGGACCGATGCGCAGGGCCGCGTTTCCGTGGTGGCCTGGCAGTGGCTTGATCGCATCCAGGGGGTTGCGGCCGAGGGCTTGGATCCCCGGGATTATCATGTCGGGGTATTGGCCGCATCACTGGAAGCCGCACACGTCTCACGCGCCTATGAGGTTGACTGCGAGCCGGCGGGCCTGGCACTTATCGACCTGCTGCTGACCGACTCCTTTTTGAAGTATGTTTCCCAATTGTTCCCCAGCGGCGACGACGCGGCAGGGGCGGGGATGGAAGGGGCAAAGGTCGCCGTTGCCGATGTGGTTTCGGTGCTGAACCAGGTGCTGCGAAGACAGCAGGTGGGGGCTGTTCTGGACGCCCTGGCGTCCGAGCGTGCCGGTTACCGGCGCCTGCTGGTCTATCTGGAGCACTATCGTCGTCTGGACCTGGCCGGCGGCTGGCCGGTGCTGGATGACGGTCCGCCCGTGGCTTTGGGGCAGAGGGATTCCCGGTTGCCGGCGCTGCGGAGGGTTCTGGCTCTTGTCGGAGATCTGGATGCCGCTGCGTTGTCTTCCGGTCAGGTCATGGATCGCGTCACGGCGGAAGCCCTGAAGCGGTTTCAGGCGCGGCACGGGTTGCGCCCGGACGGTGTGCTCGGCCAACAGACACTGGCGCAGATCAATGTACCTGTTGTCCGGCGTATCGAACAGATCACCGTCAATCTGGAAAGGGAGCGCTGGCCCGACCGTGACGTCGGAGCTCGCTATCTGCAGGTCGACATTACCGATTTTCACCTGTCGGTATTCGATAGCGGCATTGAAGTCATGCGCATGCCGGTTGTCGTGGGCACCTCGTTTCGTCGCACGCCGGTATTTTCAGCCCTGATGACCTATCTGGTGTTTGCTCCTTACTGGACGGTGCCACCAACCATCCTCCAGCAGGATAAGCTGCCGCTGATCAAGGCCAACCCGAATTATCTGAAGGCCCATCACTACGAAATCGTGGCCTGGGGCAAGGATCCCGACCGCACTATCGATCCGCGGGGGATAAACTGGAAACAGGTGACGGCGGAAACCTTCCCCGGATTGCTGCGGCAGAAGCCGGGCCCCTGGAATCCGTTGGGCAGGGTGAAATTCATGTTCCCCAATGCCTATCATGTGTATCTGCACGATACGCCTTCCCGGCATCTGTTCGAAGAGCAGCAACGTACCTTCAGCTCCGGCTGCATTCGTATTGCCAGGCCCCTGGACCTGGCTGTTTTTCTGCTGGAAGGGCAGCAGGGCTGGAGCAAGGAGCGGGTCGCGCGGGAAATGGCCCGGTCCAGGCCCTACACAGTGTACCTGGAGCGTCCGTTGCCGGTGCACATCCTGTATCGCACCGCCTGGGTCGATACCCGGGGCCGCCTGCAGTTCCGCAACGATATCTATGAAAAGGATTCGGAGCTGCTTGGCGCGTTGCGGCAGCGGTCCGTGCCGTCGGAAAATGACGGCAACGCGCCAGGTCCAAAGAACGATGCGCTCAACAGCGAACGGGACGAGGTCCGCCCGATGGTCAGATGAGGTTTTTGAGCCAGCCAAACGCCAGCAAGGTGCCGGCCGTCGACCCGAGGTTGGAAAACATGAAGACCAGCAGCACGCGGGTGAGGCGGTTTCCCCACCAGCCGCGGAGCGTGGCGATGTCGTCGCCGACGCTTTCAAGATCCTGCACCGTGGGTGCGGCCAGCCAGGCCTGAACCATGCCGCTGACGAATCCCGCGCCGATAGCCGGGTTCAGGGAGGTAAAGGGGGCCGCGACAAATGCGGCCGCAATGGAAAGGGGGTGCCCCAGGGCGACAACCGCTCCCAGCGCGGAGAGGATGCCGTGGGCCAGCAGCCAGGCCACCGCCGCGTCCGCGACAAGAGCCCGATCACCCATGAAAAAGCCCGCGGCGAACAGGACCGCCACCAACGCCGGAATCAGCCAGGGCAGCAGCCGGGATACGGAAGATTTGGGCGGAATTTCTTCCAGGGCCGCCAGTTCCCGTTCCGTCAGGGAGCAGGTGAGGTTTTTACGGATGCCGGGCAGATGCGCGGCGCCGACCACGGCCACGATTCTGTCGCCCGGCGCGTTGGCAATGTGATGCGCCATGAAGCGGTCCCGCTCGTCCACCAGCACCGCCTTGAGATCGGGCAGGCTGTCGCCCATTTCCTGCAACAGCGCGGACAAGGTGTCCTCCTGCCGCAGTCGGGCAAGCTGTTCTTCATCCAGTTGCGGATTTTCGAACATGCCTGTCAAAAGCGCGGAAAACAGCCTGAGCTTTTTGCAGAAGCCGGTGCGACGCCAGGCCCGCAGCAGGGTGGTGCGGATATTGCGGTCGATCAGGCACAACTGCATATGGCGGGTTTCCGCTTCCTCGGCGGCCGCGGCGAGTTCCTCCCCGGGCTTTACGCCGGTGCCGAGCCCCATGCGTTTCTGGAATGATGAAAGGGCCAGGTTGGCCAGTAAATAGGCACCCTGGCCGCGGCGCAGAACCTGCATCAAATTGAGGGAGCGCCAGCGATGAGGATCCTTGAGCGCCTGGTAGCGCTGTTCATCGAGTTCAACGCAGACCGTGTCCGGTTGCTCGGTGGCGATCACCTGGCGGACTGTCGCAACAGAATCCCTTGAAATATGGGCCGTGCCGATCAGAACGATCTGCTTGTCGGCCACATCGATGCGCAATATGTCGGTATCGCTGGATTCGGTGTTCATTGGCGGTTCCTGCACGGGTTGAAAGGAAGTGTTTCGCGCTTCGGTAAGGGTGCCCAGGGGACACGTTTGCCCCGGGACACTGTTGTCCGGCAAGGGGATCGTTATCGGCGGGATGCGTTCCTGGACCAGTTCCCATCCGGAAACGGCCCTTTTCCGCCGTGGCGGCGTCAATCCGCAGGCTTGCTTGTGCGGCGTACCGATGTACGCCTCCGCGCAACCCCTTGATTTCCTTGCCACAACGAAAAATTTCTCGTTTCCCATATGAAAACTACGCTGTATCCATCCGGAGTTTCCGGATGCGAACAAACTAGAAAGCGCCCGGCTCTTGTCCGCGCGCTTCCTTGATGCAAGCTCTCCACTGCTGCCGTGGGTTCTCAGGCCTCCAAGCGAGTCCTGAACAGGTGGGTATCGCAGAAGGCGCATCAGGCGTCCCAATCCAGGTTGGGCTGGCACACAGCACCTACGTGCTCTCCCCATTTACAAAATTATACCGCTGGGACAATCAGAACCTCACCTGCAGAGCAGAGAGCTTTTTCGCAACTTCACTATAGACAAAACCCCCGGCAGTGACAAGGGGGAATTTTTCAGGATTTTCTTGCGCGACCGGGGACAGCTGGCCCGGAGTTTGCTTCCCGTGTGTTTGGCGTCTGAGTCGCCGGGGAGTACCGTCGCATTCACCTTTAAAAACCGTGGCATGGCTGCGGGCCTGTTCTGCGGATGTTGCCTGGTTACAATTCGCGGGGCAGGTGAGAGGCGGGACTCTCATTAGATAGTGTTCGTCCGGTGTTGTGAGGTGATCCGTTTACACCGGAATGCGTGCCAAACAGGATATTATGAAGATTCGTACCAAAGTAATCGGCATGGGACTGATGCTGGTCGTGGTGACGGCATTGTCCATCGTGGGGATCGCCATTGACCAGGTGCATATCCTCGATGTCGCCATTCATGGAGAGCTGGAGCGGTTTATCCGCAGTGAAACCCAAAAGGTGGCGGAAAACGTCTATCTGATGTGCCGATCCGTTCAGCAGCAGCAGGATGAGGAACTGGAGCGCAATCTGCAGGTTGCCGCGCGTTTGCTGCGGGATGGCGGTGGGCTGTCTTTTTCCCGGGAAGAAGTCCTCTGGCAGGCTGTCAACCAGTTCGATCACAGCCGCAAAGCTGTCCGGCTGCCGATGGTGTCGGTCGGCGGCTCCTGGCTTGGCATGGATCCGGATCCAAACCGTCGCATGCCGGTGGTCGATACGGTGCAGAATCTTCTGGGGGTTACCTGCACCCTTTTTCAGCGCATCAACGAGCAGGGCGACATGTTGCGCGTAGCCACCACCATTCTCGACAACGATGGCCGGCGGGCATTGGGATCCTACATTCCGCATCGCAATCCGGATGGCCAGTTCAATCCCGTCATTGACGCACTGCTTCGCGGCCAGCCTTACACCGGCAGTTCGTTCGTGGTGAACGACTGGTATGTCACCCGCTACGAGCCCCTGTTCGATCCCACCGGCAAAAAACTTGTCGGGGCCTTGTTTGTCGGCTATCTCCAGAAAAGCCTGGCGGGCTTGCGCAGTGCCATTCAGGATATTTCCGTCGGCAGAACCGGCTATGTTTCCATTCTTGGCAGCCAGGGAGGTCAGCGCGGCAAGCTGCTTATCGCACCCCGCAAGGAACAGTCGCAAGAGCCGGGCATAGCTGCTACGGATCGACAGAGTCTCCTCATAACCCAGCGCCTGTTGCAAAAAGCCTCGCGGATGGTCCGCGGGGGCGGCTCGGGAAAGATCCCCGTAACCTTCGAGCATTTTGTCGAGCGGGACACTGGAAACGGGAAGTTCCGGGATAAGCTGGTGGCCGTAACCTATTTCGAACCCTGGGACTGGGTTATTGTGGCCGGCGCCTACAAGGATGATTACGGCGATATTCAGAAAGGATTCGATGCTTCGCTGTCACGGGCTACTTTTCTGATTTTTCTCGTTGCTCTGGGGATCGTACTGTTTTCTCTGCTGGCGGGATTCTATCTCTCCCGCGGCATCGTTCGCCCACTGGAAAAGGCGATCCTGTTGTTCGACTGCATCGGCAAGGGGCGTCTTGACCACCACTTGAAGCTGGATCGCAAGGATGAAATCGGGCAGCTTGCCAAGGCGTTCAACCGCATGATCGACAATCTCAGGGAAGTGACGGCATCCCGTAATGAACTGAATCGGGAAATTATCGAGCGCAGCCGGGTTGAGATGGAACTCCGTGCTACCTCGGCTCAGCGCCGGGAGCTGGAAACGATTGTCAATCACAGCCCGGCCATGGCTCTTTTATGGCGTCTCGGGGAAACCTGGACGCTGGAATTTGTTTCGGACAATATCAGCCAGTTCGGTTACAAGGCCCAGGATTTTGTTTCCGGAGCCGTTCCGATGACCGATCTTGTGCCCGCCGATGATCTGGACAGACTCGCCGCCGGGCTCGATGCCTGCATAAAGCAGGGGCAGGAAGACCGCTTTTCGATGGAATGCCGCGTCATAAAGCACAGCGGCGAGATCTGCTGGGTGGATGCCAGACTGTGGCTGCGCCGTGACGAAAACGGGACGGTCACCCATTTGCAGGGGGTGCTGCTGGATGTCAGCGACCGAAAAAAAGTCGAGGAACAGGTGCGGATGCTGGCCTTTTACGATGCCCTGACCGGCTTGCCCAACCGCGCCCTGTTCATCAACCGCCTCGAACAAAGCCTGGCGCAGGCCACAAGGGATGGCCGGCTGCTGGCGCTGATGTATCTGGATCTTGACCATTTCAAGGCGATCAACGATACCTTCGGCCATGCTGCCGGCGATACGGTGCTGCAGTCTTCGGCTCAACGGATCAATTCCTGCCTGCGGCGCAACGATACGGTGGCGCGACTGGGCGGCGATGAGCTGGTCGTACTGTTGCCCGGTCTGGACGGGCCGGAGCAGGCCGAAACCGTTGCGCAAAAGATCATCAAGATGATGTCGGCGCCTTTTCAGCTGGAGTCCTTCCAGGTGAGTGTAACGCCAAGCATCGGCATCGTGCTGTTTCCGGAACATGGGAATGTGATGGGAGAACTGCTCAAACGTGCGGATATTGCTTTGTATGCCGCCAAGGAGGGCGGCCGCAACAGGTATGCGCTGTTTTGCCCGGAAATGGAGCAGGCCAGCAAGATCGTCGGCGTCCGCCTGCATGGACGCGCCGCAAGGCCGCTGGAACCAACGCAATCGAACGGGCCGGCGGAAGGGAATGTCTGAAAGACTCAGTCCGTGCGTTTGTTGACGCGGTAAACGAAGGCCAGGATTTCAGCGACCGCCTGGTAGAGTTCCGGCGGTATTTCCCGCCCCAGCGGAATTTTGCCGAGCACTTCTACAAGATCCGGATCGCGCACCACCTCCACGCCCGCTTCCCGCGCGACCGCCAGAATATTGGCCGCTACGGCGCCCTTGCCACTGGCGACGACCACCGGCGCGCTTTTGCCGTTCTGCTTGTAGGTCAGGGCGACCGCTTTATCGTTTTTCAGCTTGTCGGCCATGCATGCCTCTCAAAT
>NZ_JBFWJQ010000130.1:0-6842 GCF_050253115.1 Syntrophotalea sp. | reverse complement strand
ACAGTCCTCAGCTCTCAGCTCTCAACCCTTCACCTCAATACCGCGGGGTGGCGCCCCCGCCCGGCGCTTTACACTATTTGCTTGCCCAAAAAGAGTAAACAGAAAAAGGGCACCCCGGCTCCTGGCCCGCCTGCGGCGGGTTCCCTCCGCGCAGTACCCGCCGGGCGGGCGGAAATGATTCGCTTACGCTCAGATTTCCGCCTGTTTCGCCCGTCGGACACCGCACTCCGGCGGCGTCACAAGGGGGAATAAAACGGTAAAGAAAGTATGCCGGCTGCCGGCCGGGACCGGCGAAGTGGAAGTAAAAGCTTTTGACCTCAGCTTACAGCTCGCAGCTTACAGCTCTCAACCCCTCACCCCTCCTTACCCGTCCAGCGCCCCAGCAACCTCCCCACGACACCGGGCTTGGCGGTCATCTTGTCCTGCTGGTAATAGCCATAGCCATACCCGTAACCATAACCGTAGCGGCCATAGCTGCCATAGCGGCTGTAGCCGCCGTAATAGCCCTGCCCTTCCTGGTTCTTGTCGTTGAGGACAAACCCGATCAGCGGCGCCTTGATGTTGTCCATGATTTCCTTGACCCGGCGGGCGGCCTTGATGGAGACGCCGCCGACCTGCAGCACCCACACCACCTGCTCCGCCAGGGAGGTGAGGATGGTGGCGTCGGTGACGGCCAGCACCGGAGGAGCGTCCAGCAGAATGACATCGTATTGATCGCGAAGCTCGCGGACCAGATTTTTCATGCGCTGCGATTCCAGCAACTCCGCCGGGTTGGGAGGCACCGCCCCGGACGGCAGGAAATCCAGCTGGAACAGGCCGGTCGGTTTGATCGCTTCTTCGACTTTGGCGTCGCCGACCAGCACCTCGGTCAGGCCGACGGCGTGATGATCGCCGAACATCTCCTGCAACGTCGGCTTGCGCAGATCGCACCCTACCAGCAACACCCGGTTGCCGGTCTGGGCGAGGGTCACGGCGAGATTGCCGGAGATGGTGGTCTTGCCTTCCGAGGGGAAGGCGCTGGTCACCAGCAGCACCTTTTTATCGCGTCCCAAGGAGGAAAAATGCAGGGAGGTACGCAGGCTGCGGAAAGCTTCGGCGGCGGCGGATTTCGGCTTGAACTGGGCAATCAGCACGCGCCGGCTGCTGTTACCATCAACCAGGGCCTGGCGGTCCTTGCCCTTGCGGTCGAGACCAATATAGGGGATGACGGACAGCAGCGGCACGCCGACTTCGCGCTTGGCGAGTTCGCCGTCCTTGATTGAGTCGTCCAGGTATTCGAGCAGGAAAGCCAGTCCGATACCGGCCATGCAGCCGACGATCAGCCCCAGCAGCAGATTTTTGGCTTTCTGCGGTTTGACCGGCCTGTCGGGGACGATGGCCGGATCGATGATATTGACGTTGCCGATGGTCGCGGCCCGCGCCAGGCGCGCCTCTTCGTGCTTCTGCAGCAGGAAGGTGTAGATCTCGGCATTGACGGTGGAGCGGCGCGTCAAGCGCGCCAGGTCCCGTTCGGCGGCGGGCAGCTGCCGCACGCGGGCTTCGTAGCGCTGCAGATCGCCGCGCACCGTATCGGACTGCTTGCTCAGGCCGGACAGCAGCTGCTGGTAGGTGGACAGCAGCTTGTCCTGGATCTGCATGATCTGTCCCTGCACGGCTCGGACATCGGGATGCATCTCGGTCAGATCGACCAGCAGGCGGCGCTTCTCCACTTCGAGGGTCGCCAGTTTTTCCGCCATGGACGAAACCACCGGGTCGTCCATCAGCACGGCGGGGACATAGCTCTTTTTCTGCGCCATGGCGGTTTTCAGGGAAGCCACCGCAAACTGGGCCTGACGGCGCAGCAGCTCGACGCTGGCCAGCTCTTTTTCCTGGCCGGTGAGCAGGCCGATCAGGCTGGTGGCCTCGGTGCCCATCTCCACCACGCCGGAGGTGCTTTTGTACGCGGCCAGCTGCTCCTCGGCGGTGTCCAGGTTTTCCCGTACCGATTGCAGCTGTTTGTCGATGAACTCGACCGATTTGTTGGCTTCCTCGGATTTGAGCAGGATATTGCGCTCAAGGTAGACGCTGGACAGGGCATTCACCACCTCGCTGGCCAGTTCGGGATCCGTGTGCCGGTAGCTCACCTGGATGATATTGGTCCCCTTGCCAACCTCGGAGGCCTTGATGGCCTCCCGCAACCCCAGCACCACCTGGTTGAAGGGCCGCAGGCTCAATTCGAATTCCTGCCCCTCGTGACCGCGAAGGTTGTCGATCAGCAGACGCAAGCCGCCCGCCGAAAACAGATGCCCGGCCTGTCCAATCCCGACCGCATTACCATCGGCGTCGGCCACCCGATAGCGGCCGGCGTCCAGCAGCCGCACCACGTAATGGGGGTTTTCCGCCGTGGAGGCGAATTCGCGCACCGCAAAATCCATCTCGTCGGACTGTTTGTCGATCTGCCAGTCGAGATGCAGGCGTTTGACCACTTCTTCGATGTTGGTGCGCGAGCGCAGAATCTCGACCTCGGTCTCGATGGGGTTTTCGCGGCTCAGCCCCAGATCGTCGAGCAATCCGTTGCCGTTGACCTTTTCGTCACGCACATGCAGGGTGGCTTTGGCCTCGAACAGGGGACTGACGAGAAAGGTGTAGAGCGCCACCGAAAGGAAAATCGCGCAGAAGGCGAAAACAACCGATTTGCGCCGCCGGAACAGAACGTTGATGTAGTCCTGCAGATGGACTTCTTCTTCATCGACATAGGTATAGCCATTGTACGGGTTCGGGTTTTCCATCGTCACATCCTGGTTATGAATCCGTTCGCTGTCGCCGGACGCGGCACGCTTGCCGTGCCCGGCGACAGAAACATTCAGTATATCCGGCAAGCCTCGTCCCACTGAACCCTGCCGTTGAAAAGCTGCCGACCCGCCATCAGTCGGTGAGAACCTTGATTTGCACGAAGGGCTGCAGCAGCGAACTGATCGCCTGCAGCGACGGCAGGATCTCCTGGATGGCCAGGTTCCAGGAGCCCACGCCATTGCGCGGCACATAGACGACATCCCCTTCGCTCAGAGGAAACGGCAGTGCCTCGCCGCGCAGAATCTGCGCGAGATCGAGCACCAGCAGTTCGCCCCGGGTCGGCGACAGGGAACGAATGATGCGCACGTGGGTGGGACGGGCGCTGCCTTCGTTCAGGTCGGCGCTGGCAAGGGCCTGGGCCAGGGTCAGCCGGCCGTTGGGCATGACAACGGGCCCGGCCTTTTTGACGGCGCCGAACACGAAAACGTTCTGATTCTTGTCGTCGGGCACGAAGATGACATCGTTGGCGGTCAGCCAGGTATTCTGCGACTGATCGCCTTCCTGCAGCAGCCGGTAAATATCGACGGGGATGGTTTTGCCGTTGCGGATGATGCGCGCGGCACGCAGATTGGCGATATCCTTGAGCCCGTTGCCGAGGGCCAGCCCCTCCATCAGGGAGTAGGCACGGTCCATGTAGTAGGTGCCCGGAGCGTTGAACTGCCCCAGCAGGTAAAGGGGCTTGCTGCGGTATTCGGAAATCTCCACCACCACCCAGGGATCCTTGAGATAGGTGCGGAACACGTTCTGGATGTGCGTGGTGACCTGTTCGATGGTCATGCCCGCCACGGCGACACTGCCGGCGATGGGCAGGTGCACCCGGCCCAGCCCGTCGACGCGGCTGCCGGAAACCTTGTTGGTGCCCCCGACCATGATGCCGGGGCTGCTCAGCTCCGGATGCCCCTTGACATTCACGTACAGGATATCGTTAGCGCCGACCAGGTATTCCTTTTCGGGCTGAACCGCATCCTGCCCCAGGCCGACCTCGACGGCCTCCCGTTCGACGACGGCGGAATAACGCTCGCCGTAGATCTGCTTGACGGTTCCGGGGTCGAGATCGGTCAGCGATGTACAACCGGCCAGCGCCAACAGGCTTGACAGCAAACCGATGCAGGATTTCCAACAGGCGTTTCGGTTCATGGTTCCCCTTCGAATAAAATAAGATAGAGAATGAAATGTCGAACAGGGCGTTGCGGCCTGGTGACAGAAATAACCGCCACGGGCAATTAATGAATTCTTATATTAGGCCAAGCTCAAACGCCACTCTATACCATGGGCGGCACAAAAGGCAACCGGTAAACCTTTTTGGGCAAAGGTTCAACGCCACTTGCCTGTCATTTTCCACAATGCAACTTTTCAGGGTCGTGTCCATCCGGAAACGGCAGATGACTACAGCGTGGTTTGCCTATGGGAAACCACGCTCGGCAGCCATTAACAGGCGCCGCAAGGTTTGCTCTGAAAAATCGGTTGTTTGCAAATAGCGGGCCAGATTCGGATATCGGCGCAGACGCGGCACAGACGCCGACCCTCGGCCGGCCCGGCCTTTGCGAGCGGTCAAAAAATCCTGTCTGGCCAAAAAAATGACTCAACGATGGTGGGCGGGAGCCCCATAGGTGCGGCCTTTCCATGCCCCACCGGCGCCGCGCAGATAGCACAAGGCGGAATGGATGGTCATCAGCGTGTAGACGGCGGCAGCCAGCGGCAGCAGCAAGGCGATGCCCCATGGCTGATCGTACCAGCGGGTCATGGGACGAAACGTGCGCGCCATCAGCAGCCAGCTTGCCAACCCGCAGGCTCCGGCCGTCAAACCGGCCGGCGTAGCGCGATACAGAAGCAGCTTTGGGCCAGCCAGCACCAGGCACAGCGGCCCCCAGAGAAATACCAGCAGCATTGCACCGACGGTGCCTCCCAGCAGCAGCCAGGAATGGCGCAACTGCACGAAGGCGGTGCGCACAACCATGCGCCAGACCGTACCAAGATCCCCGCAGGGACGGGTACTGACCACCTCCCGGGTAAAACCGAGCCAGATGCGGCCGCCACCAGGGCGCCCGCGCTGCTTGATGAGCCGCCCGAGGGAACAATCGTCGATCAGGGCGCCGGCGATGGCGGGCAGACCGCCGGCTTCCTCCAGAACCTGGCGGCGCAGCAGCACGCACCCACCCGCGGCGCCGGCAACTTTGCTGCGCGGATCGCATACCCGTCGAAAAGGGTAAAGCATGGCGAAGAAATACACGAACGCCGGCACCAGCAGGCGGCTCCAGAAACCGCTGGCCTGCAGCCGGGCCATCAGCGACACCAGATCGTAATCGCCCCGGGTGGATTGGGCCACCAGCCTGGACAGGCTCGATGGCGCATGGGCGATATCGGCATCGGTAAACAGCAGCAGCGGCGCCGGGCTGTGGCCGCAGGCCTGCATCCCCTGCCACAAGGCCCAGAGCTTGCCGGTCCAGCCTTGCGGCCGGTCGGCGGCGCACACCACGGTCAGCCGATCGCCATGCTCGCACTTGGCAGCCAGCCTTGCGGCCACATCGGCGGTACCGTCGTCGCTGTGGTCGTCCACCAGAAACACCCGCAGCGCACCGGCATACTCCTGCCGCAGAATCGTCGGCAGGGAGGAAGGCAGGATATCCGCTTCGTTGCGTGCGGGAATGATGACATCCACCGCCGGCCAGACGTCGGCCCGATGCGCCTCGGGCAGCACCGGCGCGATGCGCCAGAAACCGGTATGCCACCGCCACAAACCAATCCATATCAGCAGCGCCGCAACGCCACCCCATGCCAGAACGGTCAAAAGAAACTCCAGGTTGATCAGTTGTCCGTTGTCAGATACACGCCGGCGCGACGCATGGCGTCGAGCGCCTGCCTGCCGCCTTCCCCGGTCACCGGACGACAGGCCTCCACCACCACGGCAACCTTGAAACCGGCGCGCACGCCATCCAGGGCGGTCTCCAGGACGCACACATCGAGGGCGAGCCCGGCCAGCCAGAGCCGTTTGACGCCGTCCAGGTGCAACTTGTCGGCAAACCCGGTGCGGTTGAAAACCGAAAGCTGGTTCTGGTCAAAACGCGACCCTTTGGAAATGACCACCGGATCCGGCACCAGATCGAGCGCGGGATGAAACGCGGCGCCCGGCGTATCCTGCACGCAATGTTCGGGCCAGTCGCCGCCGTTTTTTTTAAAACTGGGATGGCCGCGCGGATGCCAGTCCCGCGAATAGTAGATCGGCACCTTGTTATGCACAGCGGCCGCGATCCAGCCGTTGATCACCGGCACAACCAGGTCGCCCCCGGCAATCGGCAACGCCCCGCCGGGACAAAAATCCCGCTGAATATCGATCACCAGCAGACCGTCACCATCAACAAGGTTTTCCTCGGCTTTCTGCATGGATACACCGTCTTCCCTGGAAAGAGCATCAGGTTTTGAAGTCAGCTATCAGCTATCAGTTCTCAGTTATCAACCTTTAACTTCAATACCGCGGGGTGGCGCCCCCGCCCGGCGCTTCACTCTTTTTGCTTGCCCAAAAAGAGTAAACAGAAAAAGGGCACCCCGGCTCCTGGCCCGCCTGCGGCGGGTTCCCTCCGCGCAGCACCCGCCGGGCGGGCGGAAATGATTCGCTTACGCTCAGATTTCCGCCTATTCCGCCCGTCGGCCACCGCACTCCGGCGGCGTCACAAGGGGAAATGGTCGGCAAACCGGGTTTGCCGATAAACCAATCTCGCAGCGCCGGTTTCCGCAACAGCCTGCCACCAAAACCGGCGACGCAATACGGTCACGCAAAAGCCCTACGCAGCGCAACCGTTGTGGATTCGCAGCGCCGCCGACACAAGGCAGCGCCCTTGGCGCCGGAGCCTATCATAATGGCGATAGCCGACCCTACGTCCTTTCTTTCCATACTTTCTTTAGACGAGTAAAGAAAGTATGCCGGCTGCCGGCCGGGACCGGCGAAGTTGAAGTAACAGCTCTTGACCTCAGCTTACAGCTTACAGCTTACAGCTTACAGCTTACAGCTTACA
>NZ_JBFWJQ010000129.1:0-6850 GCF_050253115.1 Syntrophotalea sp. | reverse complement strand
TCGCCCAGTTGCTGCAGGTAATCGGGCAGCAGAGGGATCTTGCCGCCGCCGCCGGGGGCGTCGATGACGTAGGCCGGTACTGCCAGGCCGGAGGTGTGTCCCCGCAGGGCTTTTATCACTTCCAGTCCTTCCTCGACGGTGGTGCGGAAGTGTTCCGTGCCCTGCACCAGGTCGGCCTGGTAGATGTAGTAGGGCCGCACCCGGATGGCGAGCAGTTTCTGCATCAGGCGCTTCATCACCCGCGGATCGTCGTTGATGCCGCGCATCAGCACCGTCTGGTTGCCCAGCGGAATGCCGGCGTCGGCGAGGCGTGCGCAGGCTTTGGCGGAAGTCGGCGTGATCTCGTCCGGGTGGTTGAAATGAGTGTTGAGGTACAGGGGGTGGTAGCGGCGCAGCAGCCGCACCAGGTTCGTGGTGATGCGCTGTGGCAGCACCACCGGCACCCGCGAACCGATGCGGATGATTTCCACACTCGGGATGCGGCGCAGCTGCTCCAGGATCTCTTCGAGGTTTTCGTCGCCCAGCAGCAGCGGATCGCCACCTGACAGGATCACGTCGCGAATTTGGGGGTTGGCGCGGATATAGTCGATGCCCGCGGCAATGGTCTCCCGGGTGACTCTCATATGCTCGCCGCCGACTTTGCGCTTGCGGGTGCAGAAGCGGCAATACATGGCGCATTCCGAGCAGACCATGAACAGCACCCGGTCGGGATAACGATGCACCAGGTTGGCCACCGGACTCTGCTCTTCTTCCGCCAGAGGGTCGGCACAGCAGACGTGATCCTCGATTTCCAGTGCGGACGGAATGGCCTGCCGCCAGATGGGGTCGCCAACGGCGTGGATCAGGCCGAGATAATAAGGGTTGACCCGCATCGGATAACGCTCCACGACCGCTTCGAGGGGGGCCGGATCGATGCCGTAACGGCGCAGCAGGGCGCCGGGGCTGGTCACGCTTGCCTGCAATATTTTTTGCCAGGTTTCCATGGATGGTCTCACGACAGGAAAGATGTTGGTTTACAGATCAAGTGTTTGGTCCAATCGTTTGACAAAGGTGATGCGATCATCGCCGGGGCTGTAAAAATCCCGTATGCGGGATTCCTCCACGTATCCGGCCTGGCGGTAGAATCTCCGGGTGCGCTCATAACCTCCCTGGGAGGAGGTCTCCAGGCAGACGAGCCGGCCGCCGTGTTGCCGAGCGTATTCCTCAACCTGCGCCATCAGGCGTCTGCCGACGCCTCGGCATTGCGCCTCGGGGCACACCGCGATCCAGTACAGGGTGACGTTGCCGTCGGCCAGAGGGGTGGGACCGTACAGCACGTAGCCCTGGACGTCGCCGTCGGTCTGCGCCACCGCGACCCGATAGTCGATCTGGGCGGGGTCGTCCAGGACGATGGCCAGAAGTTCCATGGCGCAGGCGACCTCTGCCTCGGTAAAGGCGCCGGTACTGCGCAGGATGCGCTGCAGGTGCGGCAGGTCTGCAATTGTCAGGTCACGCATGACTCGGCTCCTTGCGTTGTATGGCCATCTGCACGATGCGTTCGATGAGCGCCGGGTAGGGGATTTCCGCGGTTTTGGCGGCTCTGGCCAGCCCGGCATCGGAGCAGATATCGGGATTGGCGTTGACTTCCAGGATGTAGGGTATGCCGTCGCGCAGGCGGATATCGACCCGGGCGTAATCACGGCATTCCAGGATCTTGCAGGCGCGCAGCGCCACATCCCGCACCAGCATTTCTTCCCGCGTGCGCAGCGGCGCCGGGCACACCGGCCGGGTGCGGGCGAACTCCATGCTGGACTCCAGCCATTTGCCGTCATAACTGACGATGGGGTGGGGCAGGCCCTCCTCAAAGACGATTTCGGAAATCGGCAGCACCTCCAGGCGCCGGTCGCCCAGCACCGCCGCATTCAGCTCGCGGCCGTCGATGAATTCCTCGATCAGGGCTTCCTGACGGTAGGTCTCGTGGATGAACCGCACCCGCTCGCGCAGGGCCCTGTCCGTACTGACCACACTGTCGCTGGTGATGCCGAGGGAGGCGTCTTCAGCGCGCGGTTTGACGATCAGCGGAAACGCCATGTCATGGGAGCGCAGCAGGTGCTGGCCCGGCCGGGCCACCGTGTATCCGGGCGTGGGCAGGTGGTAACGGAGCAGCAGATCCTTGGTGCGGACCTTGTCCTGGGTAAGGCCCAGGCTAAGGGGTGTGGAGCCGGTGTAAGGCAGGCGCAGCAACTCGAACAGCGAGGCTACATGCATCTCCTGACGGCTTTCCCCCCAGAAGCCTTCACAGAGATTGAACGCCACCGCGGGCGACAACCGCCGAAGCGCGTCGACGAAACTGGCCGGATCCGGCCCCAGGGCCACCAGATGCGCGTCGTAGCCCCGGCTTTTCAAAGCCCGGGCCACTTCGGCGGCTTCCTTTTCCGCCCCCTGCTCGGAGATCAGGTCGGCGTCGCAGCCCTTAGCCGGCCGTGACGGCGCGCGATTGAAACAGACAGCTACTCTCATGGTGATTTCCCGTAAGGTTCAGGCGTTTGACGGCGGCATCCACGACGGCCAGGATCAGGTCCGTATAAGACAGACCGGCGGCGCGCGCGGCTTTGGGAAAACAACTGTTCTGTTCCGGGCGCGGCAGGATGCCCGGCAGGGGATTCAGCTCGATGATGTGGGGGCGGCCGTGTTGATCGAGGCGCACATCGATGCGGCACCAGTCCCGGCATCCCAGCACCTGGAAGGCGCGGCGACACAGATCTTCGATGGCTTGCTGCAAGGCCGGTTCGAGCCGCGCCGGGCAGGTGAAGATCCGCAGCGGATCGTCCTCACGGTCCCAGATCCATTTGGCTTCGTAGGAATAGATGGGGTTGACGCCGGCCGGCAGGGCCTCGAAATTGATTTCGACAGCCGGCAGCACACGCAGATCCGCGCCGTTGCCCAGCACCGCCACGGTAAACTCCCTGCCGGGCAAAAATTCCTCGATCAGCGCCGGCTGACGATAAACTTCCAGCACCTGGCGCACCTGCCGCAACAGGGCTTTGCGGTCGCGAACCAGCGAGGCGTCGGGCACGCCTTTACTGGAGCCTTCGAGGATCGGCTTGACCATCTGCGGATAGCGCAGGCGGGCCGGCACCTGGTCCACGGCGGTAACCGTCGTGAAGCGTGGCGTGGCGATGCCGTGACAGGACAGGATTTCCTTGGTGCGGCGCTTGTCCAGACAGATGCCGAGAGTCACCGGATCGCTGCCGGTGTAGGCCAGGCCCAGCATGTCGAGCATGGCGGGCATCTGTGCTTCGCGGCTGGCGCCGAGGAGGCCCTCGGCCATGTTGAATACCAGGTCGGGTTTCAGCCTGCGCAGGCTGTCGAAAGCATCGAGATCGGCCTCCACCAGCGAAACCCGGTGCGCGCTCGCCAAGGCGTCCCGCACCGCTTCGATGGTGTGGATGTCGTCCCATTCGGCGTACAG
Organism: Syntrophotalea sp.; assembly: GCF_050253115.1. Lineage (NCBI taxonomy): Bacteria > Pseudomonadati > Thermodesulfobacteriota > Desulfuromonadia > Desulfuromonadales > Syntrophotaleaceae > Syntrophotalea > Syntrophotalea sp. The sequence continues at coordinate 3,399 of NZ_JBFWJQ010000129.1, read as the reverse complement.
ATCGTCAACGGCGGAAGGAGGGTCGTCGGCGGAAGATACAGCGGTACGGTCAGCCTTCAGGTTGAAGGCGAGAGCGATATGCATGACTGGAACCCCTTTTTAAAAGCCACGTGCGAAAAAAGCCCCCGAGGGGGATGCCGTTTTTGACGGGCGGGGTGCCTGGCGGCGGGCGGCGATAAAAAGGGGTTGCTTTTTATGTCGTTCGTCTGCTGTTCCCACCCTGAAACGGCGAATAATGGTTTGCTATATACTCCTGGCACATGGGGCTGTCAACTGGAAAAATGCTCTCTTCCAAGCTATTGAAAACAATGGGGAAAATCAGTTTCAGGGGCGAATGTCGCGGAAATTTCACAAAGCGGCCGGAAACTTCCCGGCGTTTGCGCCAAAGCGGTATCGCATGTCCCGCATTTGCCGTGCAATGGGGCTTGCGTCTTGACAAACCGTCCAGCCGTTACTACATTCTGCCCACCACACATCCTGAATTTTACAAGGAGGAATGACGAGTTATGCCGGATAACGCCAAGATGGAAAAAGGCCATATTTCCATCCACACCGAGAACATTTTCCCCATCATCAAAAAATGGCTCTACAGCGAAAAAGAGATCTTCCTGCGGGAGCTGGTTTCCAACGGCGTGGACGCCATCCACAAGCTTCAGCACATCAACCTCATCGAGGGTCTGCAGCTGGAGGACGAATACGCCATCGACATCACCGTCGACAAGGACGCGGGCACCCTCTCCATCCGCGACAACGGCCTGGGCATGACGGCCGACGAGGTGCGCAAATACATCAACCAGGTCGCGTTTTCCTCGGCCGAGGAGTTTGTGGAAAAATTCAAGGACCTGGACGACAAGAACCAGATCATCGGCCATTTCGGCCTCGGGTTCTATTCGGCGTTCATGGTTTCGGAGAAGGTGGAAATCTTCACCCGCTCCTATCAAAGCGACGCTGTGGCCGTGCACTGGGTATGCGAAGGCTCCACCGATTACCATCTCGAAGAGTGCGACAAGGCGGGGCGCGGCACCGAAGTGGTGCTGCATCTGGGCGCCGAGGAGAAGGAGTTTCTTGAACCCTTCCGCATCCGCGAGATTCTCAAGCGTTTCTGCAATTTCCTGCCGGTGCCGATCCGCCTGGCCGGCGACGTGGTGAACGACCAGAACCCGCTGTGGACCCGCTCCGCCTCTGAGGTCAAGGACGAGGAATACCGCGACTTCTATAAAAAACTCTATCCCCTGGCCGACGAGCCCCTGTTCTGGATCCATCTGAACATCGACTACCCCTTCAACCTCAAGGGGGTCCTGTATTTCCCCAGGCTGACCACCGAGTTCGACGTGGCCAAAAGCCATATCAAGCTGTTCTGCAACCAGGTGTTCGTTTCCGACAACTGCCCGGAGCTGATTCCCGAGTTCCTCAATCCGCTGCAGGGCTGTCTCGACGCGCCGGATCTGCCGCTCAACGTGTCGCGCAGCTATCTGCAGAACGAGCCGCAGGTGCGCAAGATCCGCGAGGTTATCAGCGGTCGCGTGGCGTCCAAGATCGTCGAACTTGCCAAGGGCGACCGCGCCGGCTTTGTTCCGGTCTGGGAAAACATCCACACCTTCGTGAAATACGGCATGCTGCGCGATGACAAGTTCCACGACAAACTCAAGGACCACGTCATCTATCGCCTGGCAGGCAGCCAGGAATACGTCACCCTGCCGGAGTACCTGGAAAAAGCCGCCGCGAAGCACGCTGACAAGGTTTACTACACCAACAACGAAGCGGCGCAGAGCACCTATCTGAAGCTGTTCGCCAACCAGGGCATGGACGTTCTGGTTCTTGACAGCCTTATCGACAGCCATTTCATCCAGTTTCTGGAGATGAAAAACGGCAAGGTCGCTTTTCAGCGCGTCGACAGCGACGTCACCGAAAATCTCATCGAAGAAGACGCCAAAATTCAGCTGCCCGGCAAGGACGAACGCAAGGCGCGTCTCGACCGCATCCGGCAGCTGTTCGAGGAAGCCATTAAGGCCGACGGATTTTCGGTGCGTGTCGAGAATTTCAAGGATGACAGCGTGCCCGGGATGGTGGTGCTGTCCGAGCAGACCCGGCGGCTGCAGGAGATGACCCGCATGCTGCGCAAGGGCGATGAAAATCCGTTTGGTGAGCACACCTTGTGCCTGAACGGCAAATCCCCGGTGGTCGATACCATTATCGGTCTTAAGGACCAGGGCCGCGACGAAGACGCCGCCATGCTCATGCAGCAGATCTACGATCTGTCCATGCTGCCCCACTGCGCCTTCGACAGGGAACGCATGGCCGCTTTTCTGGAGCGCAGCAACCGGATTCTGTGCAAGTTCGGATCGCTTGGCTGAGCTGTGTTTATCCGGAAACATCGGATGGAAGCAGCGCGGTTTTCATGTTAAAACCGGCCCTTTTCCGCTGTGGCGGCATCAATCGGCGGGAAAGGGCCGTCTCCGGGCGAAAACCAGCAAAAGCTATGGGTTGCGCTGGGATGGACGCCTCTGCTATCTTAAACAAATAATGTTTTGAAATCGCAAACAGCCTGTACTGGGAGGATTGCCGACATGCTCTTTCGTAATAAATGCACCGCCTGTGATTTCTGGACCATTTTCGAGCTTAAAACCGAAGGCGAAAAAGCCTTTCAGGTATGCACGCACTGCATGGCGCAAACCGCCGTTGCCAACGACAGCCAGCTGGAAGCCCGCATCCGCGACGGTGAAAAGGACGTACAGGCTCTTGCCGGTCATTTCCCGGCCCTGTCCCGGTTGCAGGAGCGTGGCGATCACGTCAAGTTGTAAACCACCTATAAAAGGAGAGGCGCCCGGTTCGAAAAGTCGGGCCCTGCGGTGACATGGAAAAGAGAATAAAGGAAGTCGAGCCGATTCTGCATCGGCAGAAATGTCCGGCCTGCGAGTATTACACCGTGTACCGGGCGATTCCGGCCGGCGACAAGGCCCTTGACACCTGTACCTACTGCGGTCACCAGGTAGCCATCGCCTGGCACCATGAAATCAAGGCCGTATTCAAAAACACCGAGAAATTCCTCAAAAACATGGAAGAGATGTGTCCTGAACTCAAGGATCTCAAGAATCCCGGCGACCATATCAAACTGGACTGAACAATTTCCGTAATTGCGTATACGACAAAACATATCTGTTATGATAATCATAGGAGACTGGCAGTGAAAGCAACCTTGATCATCCCTGACGCCGAGGTGGCAGGAAAGTACGGTTTGGAAACGGTGACCGAACTGCGGTGCAACGAAGAGTTTTGTGCGACATCCTTCGGATATCCCGTGCTCCAGTTGCCCAACGGCGATATTTTCGACTGCCCCACGTTTCGGGAAATCCGCGAGGCCTGCGATGCCACGCTGGAAACCGACAACCTGGTAAAAGT
>NZ_JBFWJQ010000128.1:0-6875 GCF_050253115.1 Syntrophotalea sp. | reverse complement strand
GTTGAGGGAGACGCGGTGTTACCCCAAGCAGACATGGCCGTTTGAGGCTCTTCCGGATGCTGATACTACGACAGGGGGCGGTTTATTGCCGCCCCTTGTCGTATCAAGCTGATTTCAAAAGATTATTTCGTGTGATCGTCGTGACAGTTCAGGCAGTCACTGAGGCCTTTTTCGTTATAGCCATTTTCCTGACCGTGACAGCTCAGGCAGTTTTCCGTATCTTCGCTATGATTGGCACCGACGAAAGCGTACTTACCTTCCATGAACTGATTGAGCATCTCTACCGTTCGGTAGGCGGTGTCGCCTGCCACTTTGGCGCATCGGTCTTTCCGCTGCTTTTCATTATAAGAGGCCCCCGCCGCCATCATCCAGGTCGATGCGGAAATATGGCACAGGGGGGAGTTCGGAACGCGCTGAACCTGATTTTTGTATGTGGCGATCTCGTCATAACGCTTGGAAGGGAAATTTTGCTGGCTGTACCATCGAGCCAGATCCGCGACCAGTTTCGAGTGGGTTTTCTTGTCGTCGTAAACCACCAGATTGATAATAGCGGCACAAACACCAATGGAGCCACACAGGGTACCTTCGTCGCCATAACCGCCGGCGGCATGATGAAACATGTTATCGGGAAGCAGGGTGTACGGGAAACCGATCTGTTCTTTCATGAGGCTGAGGACCCCCAGCCAGGCGCCGGTGCCTCAGCCACCTTTTTCGTGATAATAGTTGAAGGCTCTTGTGCCCGCCTCCATGGGATCGAGCTTCTTCCAGGGCCAAGGCAGCGCCGGCGCCGAAACCGGCTCCGGGGTCGGAACTTCCTTTTTGGGGGCGAGTTCGGCCATGGCAACTTTTCCCACCAGGGCGCTTCCGGCCACCGCCATTCCGGTTGCGGCAATAAACCGGCGCCGATTGAAAGTAGTTGATTTCTCTTCTTCCGCAAGTTGTTTAATCATGGGACCTCCTTTTTTTCGGGCCGCAAACCCCATCCAGCAGGTGCGGCGATTTTGAAACAAGGTCGTTTGGGTTGTTTCCTTGCGCCATAACGAATTTTCTATTTCATGACATTACACAGGACATGCCAATCAGTCCCGTCCATGAGAACCGACCGTCGCACGGATGTATTAATCCGGGGCATCACAGATAAGAAAATTGTTATGGAATAGCAAGTTGTGGTATTTTTTGGCGAAACGGCCATAAAAATTTCGGACAGTTCTTTACAGACCACCCCGAGGAACGGGCCATCCACTTATTTCTTTCATATTGAAAGATACTTACATTTTGAAATAAACTCCAAAGAGGGAAGATGGCGTCAATGAAAGGTTCTGGGCCCCGACCTCTCAGCCGGTCGGCCTGAAAAATCCAACCGACAGTCTTTGGGGTTTACAGGGGGGGAGTACTGCATGTTTTTGACGGGCCTATGGTCCTGGTTTTTTTTCTATTTAGGTCTCGGCCTGGCGCTGGGCACGGTGCTGTATCGCAGTGACTTCTGCATGGCGGGAATTCTGCGCGATATTTTCCTCTTCAAGGATTACGAACGTCTGCGCCACCTGTTTCTGGCAATGGCCCTGACCCTCTTCTTTTTTCTGCTCTTACGCACCTTTGGCACCCCCCCTCCGGACAATTTTTTCATCGGCCAGAAAAGCTATCTCCTGGGGGGGATGGGGGGCGTTGTCTTCGGTTTCGGGATGGTGCTGGCCGGGGGTTGTGTCATCGGCAGCCTCTACAAACTGGCTGGCGGCAATCTCACTTACCTGCTGGTTTTTACGGGGATCGTTCTCGGCAGCCTCTTGTACGCGGAGTTGCACCCCTGGCTGCGCGCCCTGGGGAAAAGCAGTTCCTGGGGCGGAAATGACAACCTCCTCGATCGCTGGCCCGGCCTGGTCGGTGGTTCATCCTGGATGTTGGCGGGTATTTTGCTGCTCTTGTTTCTCTGGTGGTGGCGCCAGGGGAAGTGGACACTCGGCGATGTCCCCGACGGCTACCTGCAGCCCTGGCGAACGGCCATCGTCCTTGCGCTGCTCAACCTGGCGGCCTATGGTGCAAGCGGTCTGCCGCTGAGCGTATCCACCATGTACGCCAAGTTGGGAGCGCTGATGGCAGAGGGGTTCGCCCCCACGCATGTGGCCGCGCTGGAGTATTTCAACCGCCCCACCTTTGCCGTTACGATCGGAGAGACTGCCTTTCCGGTCAGCGGGGGGCCGCAAGTTGACTTTTATACCTACACGGAAGGTGGCCTGATGCTTGGAGTGCTGCTGGGCGCCTTTCTTAACGCCCTCTGGCGCAAAGAGTTCCGCCTTTCCGGATGGCCACCCCGACGACAAGGCGCCTCGGCCCTGACCGGCGGTATCCTCATGGCCCTGGGCGCGCGCATGGCCAATGGTTGCAATATCAAACATCTGCTCGGCGGAGTGCCCTTGCTGTCGCTTCATTCCCTGCTCTTTGTCTGTGGCATGCTGGTGGGGGCCTGGCTCGGTGCCCAGCTATTGCCACGCATCATTCTGAGGTGAGACTCTATGCAATCCCGTGAAATTGTCGAAATCGTCGACCTGAACATTCTCGGCCAGGTTTGCCCGGCCTGCCTGCTGGTGGCCCTCAATGCCCTCAACGACCACGAGGAAAGCCTGCGCTGCGGCACCAAACGTCTGGTGGTGCGCACCGATCACCTTGACAGCACCCGCACTATTCCTAAGGCGGCGCGCAAAATGGGCTACGAAGTGGAGGTTAAAAAGGGGGAAAGCTGCTACGAAATTTCGATCGGGAGAAAATATGAGCCACCCCGATGAAGAGAGAGAGGCCCTGCGCCGACGCTGTCTCGAACTGGAAACGGAAATTCGCGCCTACGCCCGCTATATTCGGGACAAGACCAACTTCATGCTTGAGGTTATCGGGACCAAATCCCTTGAAGAGGACGAACTCAACGATCAGATCCTCATCAAGCTGGACCCCATCGGCATTGTCGCCCGATCTTTCCGGCAGATTCTGACCAATCTCAATCAGACGATCGATGAACTGCGTGAAGCGAAAAATGAATTGCAGGCCATCTTCGATGCGACCGGCGTCGGCATCTCGATCATCGACCGTCATTTCATCATCGAACGCTGCAACGAAAAACAGCGGGAGATGCTCGTCGACCCCGATGTCGAACAGGTTTCCGGACGGCACTGCTATGAAGTCTACTGCAACCGCAGCGGACCGACATCGGGATGCCCGGCCCTCGATTCTTTCGAGACGGGCAAGGCCGCCCTGGTGCGGGAAGTGCAAAAAAAGGGGCGCTGGTTTCAGCTGGTGACGACCCCCTTCTCACGCTCGGAGGACGGCAGAGTCAACCGGGTGATCGAAGTGGCGATGGACATCACCGAGAAGAAAAAGGTCGAGGATGCGGAAAAGGAACTGCGAGAGTTCTGCCAGACCGAAAGACGCAAGCTGGCGACCGTGATCGAAAGCCTTTCCGAAGGGCTGCTCGTCGTCGACGAGGAGGCACGGATCGTCTCGTACAACCTCGCGGCGGAGGCACTCACCGAACAGCGCCTGGGCGAAAATCGCCACCGCCCGCTGGTGGAGGCGGTGGCCGAGTTTGCCCCTTTGCTGCACCCTGAGGCGGGCAATGTCCAGGGCGTTGAAGTCACGCTCCGCACCTGCAAGGAAGCGGACTTGCTGCTCTCGGTCAATGTCCGGTGCCTGTCTGACCACGAAGGGCGCCCCCTCGGCCGCGTCCTGACCTTTCGTGATATTACGGAAGAGAAAAAACGTGCCGAACTCTATCACCGGGCCGAAAAGCTGGCATCCATCGGTCAGCTTTCCGCCGGCGTAGCCCATGAACTCAACACGCCCCTGGGCAGCGTTCTCGGCTACGCGCGGCTCTTACTGAAAGATAAAAACCTGCCCGATCACCTGAAAAACTGGGCGGAGATCATCGCCGAGCAGGCCAAAAAGAGCAGCACCATCATCCAGGGCCTTCTGCGTTTTGCCCGCCAGTCCAGTCCGGCCCAACGTTGCCTCGAGGATTGCCAAATCAACGAGGTGATCCAGCGAACCCTGAGGGTCTTGTCCACGGAGCTGGGCAAGCGAAAAATCGAGCTGATCAGCGACCTTCAGCCGGTGCCGGACCTTCTCGCCGACCCCCAGGAACTGGAGCAGCTCGTTCTCAATCTGACCATGAACGCTATGCAGGCGATCGGCGCCAGCGGCAGCATCCGTATTGCGACCTCCCCTTCCGGCGACAAGGTGGTTTTGAAGATCACCGATGACGGGCCGGGTATTCCCGAGGAGATCCGCTTCCGCATTTTCGACCCGTTCTTCACCACGAAAGCTCCGGGCGAGGGGACCGGCCTCGGCCTTTCCTTGTGTTCCGGGATTGTCAGTGACCTGGGAGGAACGATCGATATCGCCGAGGGGAAAAAGCGGGGCGCGACCTTTATCGTCTCACTGCCGGCACGCCATGCGGTAGCGAACTCGGGAGAACCCCATGCCTGAATCCTGTTCCATTCTGATTGTCGAAGACGATCCGGCCATGCGTCACCTCATCCGCGACACTCTCGCAACCGAGGGGATCACGGCACAAATGAGCGAAGACAGCCGTGCCGCCGCCCGGCTGATCGCCGAAAGCCCGATCGATATCGTCATCACCGACCTGATGATGCCCCACCTGGACGGCATGGAAATCCTCGCCCGGGCGCGGGAGCATAATCCCGACGGCGTGGTGATTCTCATCACCGGCTACGGCACCATCGAGTCGGCCGTGGCCGCCATCCGCAAAGGCGCCTACGACTATGTGCAGAAACCTTTTGAGCCGGATGCCCTGACGCTGACGATTCGGCGGGCAATGGAACATGTCCGTCTGGTTCGGGAGAACAAAGAACTGCGCGCAAAAGCGGGGGAGCAACGGGGAGGAGAGCTTATCGGCAGCAGCCGCAAGATGGTTGAACTGAAGAAATTCATCGCCAAAATCGCGCCTTTTGACACCACCGTTCTGATTTTAGGTGAGACAGGAACCGGCAAGGAACTGGTGGCCAAGCTCATCCACCAGTGGAGCTCCCGCTCAGCGCAGCGCTTTCTTCCGGTCAACTGCGGCGCGCTGGCCGAAACCCTTCTGGAGTCGGAACTGTTCGGTCATGTCCGTGGTGCCTTTACCGGTGCCGAGAGCGACAAAAAGGGGCTGTTCGAGACGGTGGACAAAGGCACCATCTTTCTTGATGAAATCAACTCCATCTCCCCGGCTTTCCAGGTCAAATTGTTGCGGGTGCTGCAAGAGGGAACCTATCTCAGGGTGGGGGGACGCGACCCCCGTTCCGTGGATGTGCGGATAATCGCCGCGGCCAACGTCGATTTGGAAAAAGAGGTGGAAGCAGGCCGGTTTCGCAGCGATCTCTACTATCGGCTCAACGTCGTGCCGGTGCAGATTCCGCCGCTGCGCCAGCGCCGCGACGATATCGCCCTGCTGGCCCATCATTTCCTGGCCTCCCATGGCGCCAAATACGGCAAATCGATAACGAGCATCAGCGCCAGGGCGCTGGATCTGCTGCGCGCCTACCCTTGGCCGGGAAACGTGCGGGAACTGGAGAATGTGTTGGAGCGCGCCATCATCGTCGCCGACGAAGATGAACTGCAACCGGCGCACTTACCGAAACTGGCGGCATCTGGCGAGGACCCGACGGCCCCGAACGACCCCCTGATGTCGCTGGAGGAGATGGAGAAGCGGATGATCGTCAAGGGGTTGCAGCAAACCGGCGGGCACAAAGGGAAAACGGCAGAAATCCTCGGGATCAGCCCGGTTTCACTGTGGCGAAAAATCAAAAAACACGATTTGTAAGCTCCCCGGCAAAGCACTCTGCAACCCGATTCCGGCCGACTTTCGCCGAACGAGGACACGGCAACGGCCATTTCACGGAACCTTACCCCAAGACCGAGGCAGGCGCATCCTGCCGCAAGTCTCGTGGCGCGCGCGGGAACGGAGCTGCTCCGCCGCCGGAAATTCCCCTTGACGAAAAAACCGTTCGACTATAAACACAAGGCGTCTTCGCCTCGCCTTCCCGCCGACCAACGTCCGACAACACCTCTTGGCCTGGCCGCCGCGCAACAAGGACACATCATGACGCCACTGGATCAGCTGCCGCTGGGTCAACCGACCCAATATACCGATCGCTATGACAACCGCCTGCTCTGCCCGGTGCCGCGTAGTCTCAAGCGGCAAGAACTGGGCCTCAGCGAGCCCCTGCCCTTTGTCGGCGAGGACCAGTGGAACGGCTACGAACTCTCGTGGCTCAATCCCAAAGGCAAGCCGGTCGTGGCGCTGCTGCAGCTGCGCATCCCCTGTCACAGCCCCAACCTGATCGAATCCAAATCCCTCAAGCTCTATCTCAACAGCTACAACCAGACGCCTTTCGCTACGGAGGTGGCCGTGGCCGAACAACTGCGCGCCGACCTCAGCGCCGTCGCTGGAGCCGAGGTCGCGGTGGCCCTGAGCCGCCCGGACGACCTGGAACTCTGGCAGATCGTCCCTTTACCGGGACAGAGCCTCGACGACCTCGACATTACGGTCGACCGTTATCAGGTGGACAGCGATCTGCTGTATTGCCTGCCCGATGCCCCCGAAGTCGAGGAACGCCTTTACAGCCATCTGCTCAAAAGCAACTGCCTGATCACCTCACAACCGGATTGGGCCAGCCTCTGGCTGCACTACCGTGGTCCGGCCATCGATCACGCCGCCCTGCTGCGCTACCTGATCTCCTTCCGCCGCCATAACGAATTTCATGAGCAGTGCGTCGAGCGCATCTTCTCCGATGTGCTGCGCCGCTGCCGCCCCGTGCAACTGAGCGTCTACGCCCGCTACACCCGCCGCGGCGGACTCGACATCAACCCCTGGCGCAGCACCCACACCC
>NZ_JBFWJQ010000127.1:0-6902 GCF_050253115.1 Syntrophotalea sp. | reverse complement strand
TTTGCCGGTTCCGGCCAGCAGCCTGGAACGGAAGCGGCGACCGGCGATAACCAGTTCATCCATGGGCTTATCCTCTTCAGGCGGGTTACCCCCCGCCGACGAATTGCACGATCTCCAGCTGGTCACCGCGGGTCAGGTCGGTGTCCTCGAAGGCATCCCGCGGGACAATGGCCCCGTTCAACTCCACGGCAACCTTTGCCGGATCGAAATCGAGATGCGACAGCAGGTCCAGAACCGTCGCCGGCAGCGCCAGCACCAAAGGTTTACCATTTACCGTCAATTGAGACATGGCCCCCCTCTATTTCGACTTTCCGCAAACTGCGCCTTCCCTCAAACTGCGGGTTATTTTCATGGAACAGAAATCGGGGCCGCACATGGTGCAGTACTGCTCCTTGCTTTCCGCGTCATCCGGCAGCAGCGCCCTGCGAATCCCCATGGCCCGCTCGGGGTCCAGGCCGAGAGCGAACTGATCCTGCCAGCGGAACTCGTAACGGGCCTTCGACAGAGCATTGTCACGGGCCTGAGCCCCGGGATGCCCTTTGGCCAGGTCCGCCGCATGGGCGGCAATCTTGTGCGCCACGATGCCTTCGCGGACGTCGTTTTTATCCGGCAGACCCAAATGTTCCTTGGGAGTGACATAACAGAGCATGGCGGTGCCGCACCAGGCCATCATGGCGCCACCGATGGCGGAGGTGATGTGGTCGTAGCCGGGCGCGATGTCCGTCACCAGGGGACCGAGGGTATAAAACGGCGCACCATGGCAATACTTGAGCTGCAACTCCATGTTTTCCTGAATCAGGTGCAGCGGCACATGCCCCGGACCTTCGATCATCACCTGCACGTCGTGACGCCAGGCCATCTGCGTCAGCTCGCCGAGGGTTTTAAGCTCCGCGATCTGTGCTTCATCGTTGGCATCGAATATCGAGCCCGGTCGCAGCCCGTCCCCAAGGGAAAAGGTCACGTCGTAAGCTTTGGCGATTTCACAGATCTCCTCAAAGTGGGTGTAAAGAAAGCTCTCGCAGCCGTGGGCCTGGCACCATCTGGCCATGATGGATCCGCCGCGCGAGACGATGCCGGTAAGCCGGCGCTGCGCCGCCTCCAGCAGATTGCGTCGCACACCGGCATGAATGGTGAAATAGTCGACACCCTGCTCGGCCTGCTCGATAAGCGTATCCCGGAACATCTCCCAGCTGAGATCCTCCGCCTTGCCGCCAACCTTTTCCAGGGCCTGATAAATGGGCACCGTGCCGATAGGCACCGGACTGTTGCGGATAATCCATTCGCGGGTCTCATGGATATTCTGCCCGGTGGAAAGATCCATAACGGTGTCGCCACCCCAGCGGATCGCCCAGATCATCTTTTCCACTTCCTCGTCGATGGAGGAGGACAGGGCGGAGTTACCGATATTGGCGTTAATCTTGACCAGAAAGTTACGGCCGATAATCATCGGTTCGCTTTCCGGATGATTGATATTGCAGGGGATCACCGCCCTGCCCGCGGCCACCTCGTCCCGAACAAACTCGGGCGTGATAATGCCGGGGATCGACGCTCCCCGAGCATCTCCGGGGTGCTGTTTTTTCAGCAGATCAGGCAGGGTTTCCCGGCGCTGGTTTTCGCGGATGGCGATAAACTCCATCTCGGGGGTCACGATCCCCAGACGGGCATAATGCTTCTGTGTATCGTTGCCGCCTTGCGTGGCACGTCGCGGCACCCGCAGTGAAGGAAAGTGATACTTCTCCTGCCGATGTCGCTGCAGGCGCTGCCTGGCGTATTCCGAACTCGGCGCCTGCAGTATCTCGCTGTCGCCACGCTCGACGATCCAGCCGGCCCGCATGGCAGACAGCCCGGTGCGAATATCGACACTGGCGCCGGGATCGGTAAACGGCCCCGAGGTGTCGTACAGGTGAATTTTCAGAAGTCCGTCCTCGCAGGTTTCGGCATCCCCCAGCCGCTGCACGACCTCCTTCATGGGCACCCGGATATCCGGCCGCGAACCGGCCACATAAACCTTGCGCGTACCGATGACTGCCGCTTCGCCGGACGGCGCTGAAATCCGTGCGTTGGTATCTTCATGAAACTGTTTCATCATTTCGTCCCCAGAGCTGTTTTCCGGCCATGGCCGGAATCTGCTTGTCCCGTTCGCCCCATCGCGCAGTCATGCTGCTGCCGCCTGCGACAAAACCGTGTTTTGTCTCTTTAAATGGCAAAAACCGCGCCAACTAGCGCCTTCCCGACACCACTGCGCAGCCGCCCTGCTTTTCCCCCCACGTCATGCCCGTCTCGCCAAATCCGCCTTTGTTTTTACGGATGCGTTATCTCCCCAAAAAAACAGTTCTCTTCTCATTTTGAGACAGCTGTTTCGAACGCCAGACGAAACAGCTGTCCCTGGGAAGAGTATCAGGAATTCATCTTGCATTCGCTTATTGAAAAAAAGGCTGCCCGGAATGTGTTCCGGACAGCCTCTTTTTAATCAAGCCGCTTGTCTTTGCCCATAAGCTGCAAGAGGGTCCCCGGATCAGGGCCTCAGCGCTTGTTTGGCGGCACAATGGCATATTTTTCCATTTTTCGATACATGGTCGCGCGACTGATGCCAACGTCTCTTACCGCTCTGGATACCTGCCACTTGTGTTTGTGCAGGGCATCCAGTATTACCTGACGTTCCGCCTGCTCCATGGCGTTAAGCTCGGCCAGAATGCCATCATTGTCGTCGTCTTCATCATCCACCTCGCAACTTCTGTCCGGCAGGGCGGCTGGCGCCGGCCTCGGAATGGCCGGCTTCGCCCGGGCCGCGGGATCCGTCGCGCCGGTCACATCGACCGGCAGGTCGGCACAGGTGATGATCCCCTTGTCGCATACCGCGAGAGCGTAACGCAACGCATTGCGCAGCTGCCGGATGTTACCCGGCCAGGAAAAATCAGCCAGAACCCGCATCGCCTCGTCATCGATGACCGCCTGCTCATTGCCGCTGCCCGCTTCGATGGTCAGCACATCGTCGATCAGGCGTTCGATATCGGAGCGTTCCCGCAGGGAGGGCAGTTCAAAGGACACGCCGTTGAGACGGTAATAGAGATCCTCGCGGAAATCACCGCTGGCGACCATATCCAGAATATTGCGGTGAGTTGCACAGATCACGTGCAGATCGACGGGGATCGGGGTCTCGCCCCCCAGCGGCGTCACCTCGCGCTCGGCCAGCACCCGCAGCAAGCGAGGCTGCAGGCTGGCCGGCATATCGCCGATTTCATCGAGAAACAGGGTGCCACCGTCGGATTGCAGGATTTTACCCCGCATCCCCTTGCTGCGCGCGCCGGTAAAAGCCCCCTCCTTGTAGCCGAAAAGCTCGCTCTCGATGAGCGATTCCGGGATGGCGGCGCAGTTTACCGCAACAAAAGGCCTGTCGGCGCGGCGACTGGCATTGTGGATCGCCTGGGCGAACATTTCCTTGCCGGTACCGGTTTCTCCATTGAGAAGTATCGGAATCGGCTTGTTCATGACCCGCTTGATGCGCTCCACGCTTTCCAGCAGTTTGTGGTCTTCCCCTGCCAGATAATCAAGGGTCAGGGCCTCGCCCGGGGCAGGCACCTTTCTTTTCCGGGGGGCGGGTGCCTCGACTGCGGCGACCGGCTTGACGGAAATAGCCTGCGGGCAGCGCAGTGAACCGAACATGCGAAGCCCCATCTTCTGCGTGCGGATCGGCAGGACCATGCTGGATCGGGAAAAGATATCCAGCAACTTCTCGAAATCGATATCGAATACTTCTCCGATCAAACGACCTGCCAGACCGCCACCTCCGGTTTCCCCCGCCAGACTGCGGCAGGCAACGCGATCCGCCGCCAGAATTTTACCGTCGCCACCTATGGCGATCAGGCACTCACTCGACACCTCGGCGAGTTCCCGCTCGAAACTGAGCCGCAGAACCCACTGGTCTTCGAACTGGCTGAGAAAATAGGCCGATTCGATCATCCGCGCGGACTGAATGACTAATTGAAGAGCGAGATGCTGGCTTTCCTTGGAATCGGGAGAGTGAAAAGCGGAAACATCGATAAGCCCCATCGTCTTACCGCTCGGGCTGACAATCGGGGCACAGGAACAGGTCAGGTTGGCATTCTTGGCGCGAAAGTGCTCGCCCTTGTGCACGGTCAAGGCAACCTGCTCGATCATTGCCGTACCCACCCCGCAGGTCCCTTCGCGCTGTTCGTCCCAGACAGCCCCAAGGAACAAGCCGGTATCCTTCCACTGCCGGATATACCGCTCGTCACCGCGCCAGTCAACGGTAACACCGTTGGCGTCACACAACAGGGTCGAATAGCCGAGACCCGAAACCTGCCGGTGAAGGTGATGTACCGCCACTTTGGCGATGCGCAAGAACCGCTCGATCGGCTGAGTGTATCCCTTGAGCTCGCCCTCCGTCAACACCCGCACGGGATTGGGCTCGCTCGGATCGATGCCGTAATGCTGCAGGCTTCGTTCCCACGATGTGACAATGGGGATCTCGACCGCGGGGTCGTCCTTGTCCCGGTTGCCGGATACGCAGGAAAAGATCCGCTGTACGTGCCTGTTGATAGCCCGATCAGGCATTCTTTCCACCTCATGAATAATCATTGACGGAATACTGCCTTTGCAAAACAGATAACGCTTATATCGTTCATTAGATTATCAGACTCTTGTTCGCTTGACAACACTGCTGGCAAACACTACTGGTAAATATTGCGATAAAAAGAAAACATAAGATGCTAATTTAAAAGGCACCTCAATCCCGGTTGCTTGTCTTTTTAAGACACATCCATGCAACACCCAATATTTGCAAGCCTCTATCTGCCTTGCCGAAATACTTACCAAGGCTGAAATCGGCAAACCCCATTGTTTTGTGGCCGACCCTGCCTGCAAAAACCTCCCCCCGGCGATCCGGGGGGAGGTTTTCAGGCCATGCAGATGGTTTCCTGACTTTTCCGGAAAACCCTAGAAACTCCAGACGAAGCGGGTATAATCGTTGTTGGTCCGGGCAATGTTCCGTCCGTCGATACCATAGCTGTACCAGATATCGAACAGCAGGCGATCGGTGATCTTCATGCTGTTGCCGATACCGAGCTGCATGCGATCGTAGGAAGCGAGATCAGTATCAGCACTCTTGTTTTTGCCGGAACCGCCGGATTCCCAGTCGAAATGGATGTTGGGATTGACCCAGGGATTGTGCTTATAGGTGAAAACCCAGTTGGTAAACAGCGAGTTGCCATATTCGTACTTGGCACCCAGCTTCCTCCCGTCACCACGCATCTTGTAACCGAAGTCCCAGTCGATGACGAATTTGCCATCAAAAAGCTGATGGTTGTTCATCATGGCCAGGGTGTGATTGACGGAGCCATCGGAAAGCTCGTTGGATCCCCAGGGAAGATGCAGCCAGTATTCAAAACAAAGGGTCCAGCTCGGGATGGGCTTGGTCCAGGCCACCATACCGGTCTGCGGATCGATCAGACCGCTCAAGCTGTCCCCGTTCTCGAAGCCCAAACCGCCAAAGCCGACAACGCCTTCCCACAGAAAGCCCCAGTTCTCAAGGCCGTCGATGGTAAAGAGTCGGGCAAACTTATTGACGGAAAGCAGAGCATCGTAATTTTCCCCGTCTTCCCCATGATAGTCGGTAATATTCGACCAGACGTTGTAGGAAAGAAGAAGATTGATCGGTTTGTCAAAACCGACAGGCAGATTGTATTCGTTTGTTCCGATAACGCTGTACGGAATAATCGCATCGGCGAAAGACCGCGTTGCCATGGACAATCCGCCGATCATCAAAAATGACGTGACCAGCAGCATGGACAGAATCTTGTTCCTTATAGCCATCATACCACCTCCATCAAATGTGCTAGAAATTCCTGCAAAAGTATCTCCTCGAACAAACCATACCGGGTAATGCAAAATGATTGTCTGACCCTTCAATACCTCCTTTCGGATGGGCAGACCTTTCTCAGGGAACAACCGGGCTAGTATCAGCCCTGATTAAATACGATATCCGCATCCTGCATGATCATGGCGCCCGTTTTGAGCATGCCCTTCAAAATCGGCAGCAGCTCATTGAGTTTCGCTTCGGTATCGATAAATTCGATAACCATCGGTTGACATTTGACGGAAATCGTCATGCCTTCATGAATGGTACGGCATTGGTCGCAACAGAATCCGAATCCTTCGACTCCGCGAAACACCATGGACCCTTCTATGCCTTTTTTGAAGGCAGCCTGAACCATCGCCTCGTACACCAGCTCGTTGCCGAGCTTGGTTTTTTCGTTAAGAAAAATCCGCAATATTTTTGCCTTACCTTCAACGCTCATAATACCTCCTCAGTTCAAGGTGACGGGTTGGACACATTGACAAAATGGTGAAAGAGTCAGCCCAGTTTGTTCAAAAAGTGCAGTTCGGGGGGCACGGCGAACAGTTCATCCACCTTGCCGAGCAACGCCTTCAGATAAGGCATGCCAAGGTGCTTATCCAGCTCTTCCCGGTTTTTCCACACCTCGTAAAACACGAAGATCGCGGCATTCTCCTGGGATTGATGACAGTCGTAACTGATGCAGCCGGCTTCGGCACGCGTAGGCTCCAGCAATGACGTCAACTCTTTTTTTACAACCTCTTCCAACCCCGGCTTTGCCGTGAACTTGGCCACGATATACAGCTTGTTTCCGCTCAAAACAGGTTCCTTTCACGCTGGTGACGATGACGGCCGCATCGAAACGCGGGAGAGATCCCGGGGGCACCCGTCAGGGTTGCCCCCGGAGTCATAGAACTCTATACCAGGATAATCCCGCCATCGATCATGACCGACTGGCCGGTCATGTAATCGCCATCATCGGAAGCGACAAAGGATACGTAACCGGCAACCTGCTCCGGTTTTCCGACTTCTTTTGCAAGGATGGCGC
>NZ_JBFWJQ010000126.1:0-7119 GCF_050253115.1 Syntrophotalea sp. | reverse complement strand
TGTGGGCAGATTTCGAGGAAGCCATTTTTTCCGAACTGCAGCAGCGGCATATTCCGGTGGTCGTCGTTTTCAATAAATGCGACATTGCGCAACCCGCCGCTGAGCATCTTGCCCGCTTTTCGGAGGACGGAGTTCCCTGCGTGGCAACGACAGCCGAAACTGGCGAGGGGGTTCTCGATTTACGCGAAGCGCTGATTCGAACGGTTCCTGACGAATTTATCAATCCCCCTACCATCCTCGGGGATCTGGTGCCGTCGGGAGAACTTGCGGTTCTGGTTGTTCCAATCGATATGGAGGCGCCCAAAGGGCGTTTGATTCTTCCTCAGGTTCAGTCCATTCGCGATATTCTCGATAACGATGCCTATTGCATGGTGGTCAAGGAACGGGAACTGCGCGATGCCCTTGACCGTCTGAAGCGCCCGCCAGCACTGGTGGTAACAGATTCCCAGGCATTTTTGAAGGTTGCAGCCGACACCCCGGAAGACGTGCCGATGACATCGTTTTCCATTCTCTTCGCCCGTTTCAAGGGGGATCTGGGAGAATATGTGCGTGGCACCATGGCCATCGAGAACCTTATGCCGGGCGATCGCGTATTGATTGCCGAATCGTGCAGCCATCACCCCATCGGAGAAGATATCGGGAGAGTCAAGATACCTCGCTGGCTGCAGCAGTATGTGGGAGGGAAGCTTGAATTTGTCCATACACAGGGGCATGATTTCCCTGAAGATCTGGCGACCTACAAACTGGTCATCAACTGCGGATCCTGCATGTGGAACCGACGCGAGGTGCTGTCCCGCATCATGCACTGCCAGCAGGCCGGTGTTCCTTGCAGTAACTACGGTCTGACCATTGCCTATTCGCTGGGTATTTTCGAACGCGCGCTCAGACCATTCCCGTCGGCGGAGGAAATCTATCGCGAAATGGCGCCGGCAATCAGCAGCACGGGCTTGTAGCTTGTATCCATATGGGAAACTGACTTACGAAACATTTCAAGCCAGGGCTACCGTGAATGACACCCCGCACATTCGACGGGGCCTTTTTTGTTCTGCCGATGACAATCGAGGCACAGCCCGTGTCCCATTTCCCGGGTAAGGGCTGCTTTTTCGTTGCCTCCCCGATGACAGGTGCTGCAGGCCATGAGTGTGGCATGGGGTTTGTGCGGAAAACGCAGTTTTTCGTTTTCCGGCACAGCGGTTTGAGGTGAGGTGACTTCCAGTGGCATTTCGGTTTGGGCAGACGCAACCTGGGAGCCTGCCTCCCTGCAGCCTCCCAGGCTGAGCGCCAGACAAAATATCAAACCCATCCTTTTCATAGGCCCTCTCAAGCGCCAGGGTTTATCAGCTGGTTTTCACTATATCCCAAAAAGTTTTCTTTTCCGATATTTTCCACCGATGTTTTTGCCGGTTGGCAGTCTGGGGTGATTGCCGCTATAATGACCCATCCGGCAATCTTTGGGAATGGCAGACGATTGCTGGAATTCTTCGCCTCTGGAGCGCGACATGTTAAAAAATGCAGGTTTGAGTATTTTTTTTCTGTTGATTGTGAGCTGTTTTATACTGATATCGGGCGGCTACAGGCATACCGCATGGGCGGAAAAAGCCGCCGGCGAATTCAATATCAAACAGGAAGGCATCAAAAAAGACAATATTTTCAACCTTTTTTTCGGAGGCGCTCCTTTGATGCCGACGGAAAACGGCATTCTGATCATCGATGCCTTTCTTGACGAAAACGGCAACCAACAATGGGATGCGGGAGAGCCGGCACTCGAGAAAGCTCTTGTCTGCACACTGGATGACATTGAATACCCGGTACCGGCTTTTATTCCCGGATTGAAAAACGGGGACAATTATTTTCTGAAATGCTCCGGGGAAGACTACCATCCGACGATTGAAAAAAAGAACGTCTTTATCAAAAAGAGAGGAGAGATCATCAAAATCGAGGTGCCCTGTCAGCTTCCTGTCTCACGCACAGCCCTGAAAACCGCACCTGAAAAATAACATGGATCCGATAATGCGAGAAGTTCTCATGGATAACAAAGCCTACGCCGATATTTTTGATGCCACCCTTCAGAAATGGGGCATTGAAGCCCAGTACGATCAGGCCATTGAAGAATGTGCCGAGTTGATCGCCGCCCTCAAACATTTTAAACGCGGCAAGGTTACCGAAAGTGAAATCATCGATGAACTGGCCGATGTTATTCTCATGACCCAACAATTGGTGTTCATGCTGGGAGAGGATCGCGTTGACAGTGCCATTACAAGAAAAGTCGAAAAACTGCGTTTGCTTTTGCATGCCCGCTGACCCGTACCAAAACCAGGCGCCACCGTTGCCCCTGCCATTGCCCTGCCGTCTTTCCGAAAGCGTACCTTGAATTTTGTTTCCGTCCCTGTTAGTGTTTGAAGCATTCGAAATCAATATGTTTTTTTGGTCCGGTTTGTGCTTCGTGCCTGTTCGGGAAAACGGTTTCCGCCCGGCTCCATTCATATAGGGCGCGAAACCGGCGGCTCCCCTGGGGTTAATGCAACAGGCCCCCAAGCCTTGTGTTGCCGCAAAACGTATGGCTGCACGGCCTGAGCCGGGAAGGAGGATAGGGCATGTTCATCGACTTGCTGCGAAGGCGGCGCAGCATCCGCAATTTCGATTCCCGTAGGATTGAACCGGAAAAAATGGATTTACTGATCGAGGCCATGCTTCGATCTCCGACATCCAAAGGGCGCCGGCCATGGGAATTCATCATCGTTACCGATCCGGAAATCAGGGCGGCTCTTGCTGCCGCCAAACCCAAGGGCGCCTCCTTTCTAGGCGGAGCCCCTGTTTGCATCGTCATTTGTGGCAACCCCGATACAAGTGACGTATGGATAGAAGACTGCGCGGTTGCTGCCACGATGCTTCAACTGGCGGCGGAGGATGTCGGTCTCGGAAGTTGCTGGTCTCAGATCCGCGGTCGTCAGCATGCCACCGGCATTTCGGCGACGAGTGCATTGCGTCAGCTCCTGCAACTTCCGGATAACTTTCAGATCGCCTCCATTATCGGCATCGGATATCCATCGGCATCTGTTTTGCCGAATCCGGAAGAGGCGCTCCCCGTCCAAAAAATTCACGAAAACCGTTATAACCACAGGAGATAAGTCGTATGGTTCTTTCTTTGCTGAGAAAACGCCGCAGTATCCGCAAATATCAGCCCCGTCCAATTGAAAAAGAAAAGATCGAAACCCTCATGGAGGTTTTACTGCGCTCTCCTTCGTCTAGAAGCCTCAATCCCTGGCAATTCATTTTCGTCTCGGATCCTGCGCTTCTTGCAAAGCTGGGAAAAAGCAAGAAACATGGGGCGTCCTTTCTCAAAAATGCCGCATTGGCGGTCGTGCTGTGCGCCGATCCCCAACAATGTGATGTCTGGGTTGAAGATTGTTCCGTTGCCGCAACGCTTTTGCAGCTTGCGGCAGAAGAGATGGGATTGGGCAGCTGCTGGGTGCAGATAAGGCTCCGTCGCCATGACGAAGCGCAATCCGCCGAGGCGTTTATTAAGGACCTGCTGCAGATCCCCGATCATCTGGCCGTGGCATCCATCGTCGGACTGGGCTATCCGAATGAAGTCAAAACACCGCATGCCGCGGAGAAGCTTCAATATGAAAAAATATTTTCCAACATCTACGGAAACCGGTAAATAGAGCCGGAAAAAATCAGATGTTGCCTATTTCAATTCCTTTTAGCGTGGCCGGTTGACCATGGATGTTTTGACAACGGTGATTGCCTTTTGTTCAGGTACGGCTTGCGGCGCCTTGTTCGGCGGGATGCTGGTTTATCGCCGCGCTCGAACCGCGAGGCTGGTGCGGGATCGCGACACGCACGCCCAGATTGCCGTATTGCAGGAACGCCTGGAAAACCGCGCACGGGAGAACGCGGCTATGGCGGTGCGTCTCTCCACGCTGGAATCCGAAAAGGCCGAGAAAAACCAGGCTCTCTCGGCCGCCGCCGCGCGTACGGCATCCCTGGAAACGCAATTGGACCAGGAGCGCAAGCAGGCTTCGGAAAAGCTGGGCTTGCTGAATGAAGCCAGGGACCAGTTGCGCCTGGAATTCCAGAATCTTGCTCACCGGATCTTTGACGAGAAGAGCCGAATCTTCGTGGATCAGAACAGAACGAATCTCGATCGGGTGCTGATGCCTTTCAGGGACCAGATCAAGGACTTTGGAACCAAGGTTGAGCAGGCTTACCATGCCGAAGCCCGTGAGCGCCATTCCTTGCGACAGGAAGTTGTCAGGTTGCAGGAACTCAACCAGCAGATCCAGGAAGATGCCGTCAATCTCACCGCCGCATTGAAGGGACACGCAAAAACCCAGGGCACCTGGGGGGAGATAGTCCTGGAGCGGCTCCTGGAACAATCCGGATTGCGCAAGGGCAGAGAATATGTGGTGCAATGCAGTTACCGCAACACGCAAGGCAGACAATCGCGTCCGGATATTGTCGTGCATCTTCCTGACAGCAAAGATATTGTTATCGATTCCAAGGTTTCTCTTACCGCCTATGAGAGGTATGTCAACGCAGTCGATCAGGAATCCCGTCTGCTCGCCGTTCGCCAGCACATGGCATCACTTCATGCCCATCTCAAGGAACTTCAGGGCAAGGAATATGAAAATCTGCCACAAATAAGAAGTCTTGATTTTGTGTTGATGTTCGTACCGGTGGAAGGGGCTTTCACCCTGGCGCTGGAGGAGGACGAAAACATTTTTCAGAGGGCTTTTGAACAGAACATCATGATCGTGTCGCCTTCGACTCTACTGGTTACCCTGCGTACCATTCAGAATATCTGGCGGCACGAGTACCAGAACCGTAATGCCCTTGAAATCGCCCGTCAGGCAGGCAATCTTTACGATCATTTTGTCCGTTTTGTCGATGATCTGGAAAAAGTTGGGGAGTTCCTGGGAAAAAGTCGCCTGTATTATGAACAGGCTCACAGGCGGCTCGCGACGGGGAAGGGCAATCTGGTACGGCGCGCTGAAAACCTGCGAGAACTGGGGGTGCAGGTGAACAAGATACTGCCGTCGGATATCCTGGAGGGTGCCCATCTGGATATCGACGGCGAAAAAACCGCACCGGTTATCTCGGCCGCCGGCGAAAACCCCGCACGTTAGAATCGATTTTCTATGGTTTTTATATTTTAAAAACAATGTATTAAGTTAAAATACCTCGAAAATACTTAAAATATCTGACAGGAGGACAGTTATGAAAGACAACACCCATAGTTTGCTGGTCGGTTATCTTTTATGGATTTTCGGGTTTATCGGCGCCCATCGTTTTTATTACGGGAAACCCGTCAGCGGCACCATATATTTCTTTACCCTCGGACTGTTGTTTGTTGGATGGTTCGTCGATCTTCTTCTGATTCCCGGCATGAACCGCCAGGCCGACCGGCGTTTTTTACCCGGCAGGTTCGATTACAATATTGCCTGGCTGCTACTCGGTTTTCTCGGCGTCCTGGGTATTCACCGTTTTTATCTTGGCAAATGGGCCACGGGCCTTTTGTATCTTGTTACCGCCGGTCTTTTCGGTATTGGCGTCCTGTACGACTTCTGGACGCTCAATGACCAGGTCTCCGATGGCAACCAACAGCCTGCATGATCCGTTTTGGCCGTGCACCGTGGATACTATCAAGTGTTTATCCAGGATTCCCGGATGAACACTATCGCGATGCGGGGATATCGGCTTCAACAACGTACCGCTTGATTTTGCGGGTGGTTGTTTTGGGAAATTCGTCGTCACGCAGGGTGAATCGTTTGATCCGTTTGTAGTCCGCCAGGCGGTTCCCGACTTCCAGCACTTCCTGCCGGATGAGTTCCTTGACGTCGGCTTCATTCAGGGCCGGGCAACCTGTTTGCCTGACGTGATTGTCCAGAGCTTCCTGGTCCGGATAAATGATGGCATGAACCTCCTCCGAGGTGTCGTTCAATTTGTGGCCGTACACCATGACCTCGGCAACGAAAGGGCTTTTAAGCAGTTCGTTTTCCACCTCCTCCGGATAGACATTTTTGCCGTTGGGCGTCACGATCAGGTTTTTCACACGGCCACGAATCGTCAGATAGCCCTTTGCATCGAGATGGCCAAGATCACCGGTGCGGTACCATCCATCCACAATGACTTCGGCGGTGGCCCTGGGGCGTTTGTAGTATCCCTGCATGACATTGGGGCCTTTGACCAGGATCTCGCCGACGCCTTCCTCATTGGGGTGGTCGATGCGCACCTCGACACCGGGTATTGTTCTGCCAACGGTGCCCAGTTTGCGATGATGGGGTGATTCCGCGGCAATGATCGGAGAAGTCTCCGTTATGCCGTATCCCTGCAGAATGGTGATGCCCAGACTTGTTATGCCTCTGGCGATTTCGGGATCGAGAGCGGCGCCACCGCTGATGAAGGTGATATTTTTACCGAAACTTTTTTTTATCTTCGCAGTTACCAGGGATCGGGTAAAAGGTATGGAAAACAAGATCTTGGCGAGCGGTTTTTCTTCGATGCCACGACGGATGCGGTTCAGCAGGACGCGATAGACGGCAGGAACCCCCATGACATATGTCGGCTTTTCCTCGACCAGGTTCTGTCCGATTTTTTTCAGGGATTCGGCAATCGATACGGTGCCGTTGACGGATAGCGGCGCCAGAACTCCGGCCACCTGTTCAAAAACGTGGTTGATGGGCAGGAAGGAGAGGGTGTGCATCCCCTCGCCGACCTCAAGATGCGGCAACGCCGATTTGATATTGGTCACGATATTGGCGTGGCTCAGCATGGCTCCCTTGGAGCGTCCCATGATTCCGGAAGTGTAAAGGATAACCGCCGTATCCGTGGGTGCGCGGCCAGGCACCGGGGCAAGGTCACCGTCCCGACCAAAGCGGCCCAGGGGCTCAACGGCATAGCGCCGGAAAAAGGAGCGTCGGGTTTCATCCATATCGTTGAATACACTCTTGATCCCTTCGGTTCTGGTGCCGGCGACCTTTCTTTCTTCCGGATGCAGCAACATCCGCTCAAGGTTTCGACCCAGGCTTTCAACGCGTTGCTGCTCTTCGGTGGAAATACGGTACTGCCTGGCCAGTTCACGCCAGGCATCGACGATATCTCCCATGGTCTGCC
>NZ_JBFWJQ010000125.1:0-7162 GCF_050253115.1 Syntrophotalea sp. | reverse complement strand
AATAGCGCCGTAAAATGGAGCGTCGGGTTTAATCCATATCTTTGAATACACTCTTGATCCATTCGGTTATGGTGCCGGCGACCTTTCTTTCTACCGGATGCAGCAACATCCGCTCAAGGTTTCGACCCAGGCTTTCAACGCGTTGCTGCTCTTCGGTGGAAATACGGTACTGCCTGGCCAGTTCACGCCAGGCATCGACGATATCTCCCATGGTCTGCCTGATTTGTGAAGACATCGTCTTTTCGGGGGGGGTATCCAGTGTAACGATTTTTTCAAGATGGTGGAGGTTGGATGCGATATCGGTGAGCACCCCGAGATGTGCCAGATCGGTAAATATTAACCGGGCGCCGCAATCACCCAGAACATGGCGCAGTTCCCCGGCTTTGAGTTCCTTGTCCACGGGCACCACAACAGCCGCGCTTTGCAGGCTGCCGAGGTAGGCGGTAATCCAGGCCGCCGAAGTGCCGCCTATAAGAGCAATCCGGTCCCCTTTGCGTATCCCCCATTGACGCAGGCCGCATGCGGTGCGCTGCACGTCTTCCCATAGCTGGCGATAAGTCATGCTCTGCCAGGATCCCGCGACCTTGAAACGCAAGGCTGTCTTTCCCGGGGTTTTATTTGCGGAATTTCCAATCAGTTCATCAATGGTTGTCAATGCCTCACTCCCTGAAACTTGAATGAATACCGACGCAAGATTGCCATAGCTTGCATACAAGAGCGTTTTCGGCAGCCTGCCAAATAGCCGCTTCCGTTTTAAACGGTAGCGAGATGTTAACGACGGCAGGGACAGGAAGCAATGCTAAAATGATCCTCCCGGCAATATCAGGCGTCCTGACCCGGCGCCTTTTCCCTTTACAAAAACAGGGGGTTTTTGTAAATTACTCCATTCGCATATCTATCCATAAACCCTAAAGAAAAGAGTCCCATGGACCGCAGCAGGATTCGTAATTTTTCCATTATCGCCCATATCGACCATGGCAAGTCGACTTTGGCGGATCGTCTTCTGGAAACGACCGGTGCCCTGACGGATCGCGAAAAAACCAATCAGTTTCTCGATAAACTGGATCTGGAGAGAGAACGCGGCATTACCATCAAGGCCCAGGCCGTACGTTTAAAATATCGGGCCGATGACGGCAAGGACTACATCCTGAACCTGATCGATACGCCCGGTCATGTCGATTTCAGCTATGAAGTAAGCCGGTCCCTGGCTGCCTGCGAAGGCGGATTGCTGGTTGTCGATGCGTCGCAGGGTGTGGAAGCCCAGACTTTGGCCAACGTATACCTGGCCATTGACCAGAACCTCGAGGTATTTCCGGTCCTTAACAAGATTGACCTGCCAGGCGCCGAACCGGCGCGCATCAAGGAGGAAATCGAAGAGATCATTGGCCTGGACGCTTCCGATGCCGTCGAGGCAAGCGCCAAGGAGGGTATCGGCATTCACGAAATCCTCGAAGCGATTGTCGCCAAAGTGCCGGCGCCCGCCGGGGATGCCGATGCGCCGCTCAAAGCGCTGATTTTCGACTCCTGGTACGACTCCTACCAAGGCGTCATCATGCTGGTGCGGATATTCGACGGAACCTTGAAAAAGGGGGAGAAGATCCATCTGATGGCCAGCGGACGCAGCTATGAAGTGCTTAAGATCGGCGCCTTCACCCCCCATCCTGTGGAGATGCCCGAAATGGCGGCGGGGGAGGTTGGGTTCATCATCGCCGGCATCAAGGTGCTGCAGGATGCCAAGGTCGGCGATACCATCACCCATCTGAACCGTTGCGCCGACAAGCCCCTGGCCGGTTTCCAGGAAGTCAAGCCCATGGTTTATTCCGGGCTGTATCCCATCGACAGCGGTGATTACGATGCCCTGCGGGATGCCATGGAAAAACTACGGCTCAACGATGCATCCTTCTCTTTCGAGCCGGAAAATTCCCTGGCGCTGGGTTTTGGCTTTCGCTGCGGTTTCCTCGGACTGCTGCATATGGAGATAATCCAGGAACGCCTCGAGCGGGAATTCAACATGGAGTTGATCACCACCGCGCCGACGGTACGCTACCGTGTCATCACGACCAAGGGCGAGGAACTGGTGGTTGACAGTGCCAACAAGCTGCCCGATGTACAATACATCGACCGGATTCTCGAGCCGTTCATCCTGGCTTCGGTCCACGTGCCGAACGATTATGTCGGCGGTGTGCTCGCCCTTTGCGAGGAAAAACGCGGCATCCAGCGTGAAATCAAGTATCTTACATCGAACCGCGTGATGGTGATTTATGAGCTGCCCCTGAATGAAATCGTGCTCGATTTTTACGACCGCCTCAAGACCGTGAGCCGGGGGTACGCATCCCTCGACTACGAGTTTCTCGACTATCGACCCAGCGACCTGGTCCGGCTGAACATCATGGTCAATGGTGAGGTTGTCGATGCCCTGTCGCTGATCGTGCACCGTGACAAATCCCAGCTTCGTGGACGGGAACTGGTAAGCAAGATGAAGGAATTCATCCCCCGCCAGCAATACGAGGTTGCGGTGCAGGCCGCCATTGGCAACAAGGTCGTGGCAAGGGCCAACGTTAAAGCCCTGCGCAAGGACGTGACGGCCAAATGTTACGGCGGCGATATCACCCGCAAACGCAAATTGCTCGAAAAACAGAAGGAGGGCAAGAAACGCATGAAGCAGGTCGGCAATGTCGAGCTGCCGCAGGAAGCTTTTCTCGCCATTCTTAAAGTAAAGGAATAGTTTTCATGGGTAAATCAACGCAATTGGAATCACCTTCCCTTAAATCCCCGAAACCCTGGTATCGGGAGTGGGGCGAGGCCATCGGCGTCGCCCTGGTTCTGGCGCTGATAATTCGAACCTTCTTTTTTCAGGCCTTTAAAATTCCATCGGGATCCATGGAAGATACGTTGCTGATTGGTGACCATCTGCTGGTCAACAAGTTCGTTTACGGAACCAGGGTTCCCTGGTCTGACGAGCGGCTGCTTCCTCTGCGCGATCCCGGTCGGGGAGATGTCATCGTCTTTGAATTTCCCCTTGATGAGGAACTGCCGTTTTACAAACGCAGGGATTTCATCAAGCGGATCGTCGGTGTGCCGGGAGATGTGGTGGAGGTTCGCGATAAAACAGTCTATGTCAACGGCGAGCCTTTGGTGCTTCCGCAGGAAGTCCACAAAGACCCTTCCTTCAGTGCAGACTCCGGACGCGACAACCTGTTTCCTGTCACAGTGCCGCCGGATAAGTTTTTCGTCATGGGAGACAACCGCGACCACTCCTTCGATAGTCGATTCTGGGGTTTTGTCGAAAAATCCAAAATCAAAGGTCTGGCTTTCATCAAATACTGGTCTTGGGACAGCGCCAAAAACCGTCCGCGATGGAACCGCATCGGCCGCACCATCGAATAGGGCAGGCGGAAGATTTTGGTTTGACAAGATAACCTTCTTTCTGTACAATTCGAAAGATTTGGAAACAGCAAGAATAATGCCTTTTAAGTTAATCCGAGAGGTTAGCAAGGGTGGTTATACCGACAATAGCGAACGATGAAAGCACCAGTCCGGGTATCTTCTCCCGAAAGAGAGGATACCTTTTTTTTGCCAGAAATCCGGGGGGGGGTAATCCAATGGGGAAAACCGAAACCATCATTCTCGACGAAGCGGCCATCAGTCGGGCCCTGACACGTATCGCCCATGAGATCCTCGAACACAATCACGGAACCGCGGATCTGGCTCTGGTCGGCATCCGCACCGGTGGAGATCATCTGGCGCTGCGATTGCAAAAACGCTTGCAGGATATCGAAGGCACAACGGTTCCGCTTGGTACCGTGGACATCACCATGTATCGCGACGATCTTGCATCCCGTGGCAGTCTGCCGGTCGGCAGAACGGACATTCCCTTTCCCGTCGACGGCAAGCGCATCGTTCTGGTCGACGACGTTCTGTATACCGGGCGCACCATACGGGCCGCCATGGATGCGCTGATGGATATGGGCCGCCCTCGCAATATCCAGCTGGCGGTTCTTATCGATCGCGGCCACCGGGAACTCCCGATCCGCCCGGATTTCGTCGGACGGAATGTGCCTACCGCCGCCATTGAGAAAGTAACTGTACGGTTTGACGAGCAGCAGCGCCCCGTAGAAGTCTGTCTGACCAAGCCCTGAGGCTATGGCGAAAAGATATAAACAGGTTCAGCTTTTCTCGCTCAACTGGTTTTCGAATAAACGAACTCTCAAGTCAGGAGATGCGATATGGCATTCAACCACAAACATATTCTTGGCATCGAGCAGATGTCGCCGGAGGACATCGCCCTGATTCTCGACACGGCCGAGAGCTTCAAGGAAGTCAGCCTCAGGCCGATCAAGAAAGTTCCGACCCTGAGGGGAAAAACCATCATCAACGTTTTTTTTGAAGCCAGCACCCGAACTCGCACCTCCTTCGAGATTGCCGGGAAACGGCTTTCCGCCGACACGGTAAACATCAGCGCATCGACTTCAGCGGTCGTCAAAGGGGAAACCCTTGAAGACACCGCCAGAAATCTCGAAGCCATGAAGCCCGACATTATCGTGATGCGTCATTCCTGCTCCGGCGCGCCCCATTACCTGGCTGAACGTTGTGACTTTTCCGTCATCAACGCGGGCGACGGCGCGCACGAACATCCCAGTCAGGCGCTGCTCGATATTTTGACGATGCGGCAACACAAAGGGCAGATCGAAGGGCTGACAGTGGCCATTATCGGCGACATTACCCATAGCCGGGTTGCCCGTTCCAATGTTTACGCCCTGCACAAGCTGGGCGCGAACGTCAGGCTTTGCGGTCCCGGAACCATGCTGCCGCCTGGCATTGAGCGGCTTGGCGCCAGGGTGTTTCATCGCATCGAAGATGCCATCCATGGCGCGGATGTGGTCATGATGCTTCGCATTCAGCAGGAACGCCAAGGCAAAACCATGTTGCCGTCACTGCGGGAATACGCCATGTTTTTCGGGCTCAACCCGGAGCGCATGAAACTTGCCAAACCTGATGCTATCGTCATGCATCCCGGTCCGATGAATCGCGGCGTTGAAATTGCCTCCTCCGTCGCCGATGGCAACCAGAACGTGATTCTTCATCAGGTGGAAAACGGCGTTGCCGTGCGCATGGCCCTGCTTTATCTCGTTTCCGGCGGTGAAAAGCTTGAAGATTCGGCGCAATAACACGTTCCTGCGCGAATAGGGGATAATTATGAACACCATTATTAAAAACGGACGGGTACTGGATCCGGCACACGGCATCGACATGTCGTGCGATCTTCTGATCAAGGACGGCAGCATCGCTGACATGTCGCCAAACATCGAGGTTGAGGATGCCGAATGCATCGATGCTTCCGGCTGTCTTGTGACGCCGGGCCTGATTGACATCCATGTGCACTTGCGCGACCCCGGGTTCGAGTACAAGGAAGACATCGAATCAGGCACTCGCGCCGCGGCCGCCGGTGGGTTTACCGCGGTCGCCTGCATGCCCAATACCGCCCCGGTTAACGACAGCAAGGCTACCACCCGCTATATTCTGGAGAAGGCCGCACAGGTCGCCCACACCAGAGTTTATCCGGTTGGCGCCATCACCAAGGGCCTCAAGGGGGAATCCCTTGCCGAACTCGGAGATCTGAAGAATGCCGGATGCGTTGCGGCATCCGATGACGGTCATCCGGTGACCAACGGCGAAATCATGCGCCGCGCTCTCGAATATGCACGTTCCTTCGACCTGCCCCTGATCAGCCATTCCGAAGATTTGACCCTGGTCGGCGATGGTGTAATGAACGATGGCTTCGTGGCTACCGAACTGGGGCTGCGCGGAATCCCCTGGGTTGCTGAAGTCGCCGCCATCGCCCGGGACGTGATGCTGGCTGAGTATACCGGAGCCCGTCTGCATATTGCTCATGTTTCGACCCGCGGAGCCGTTGACATCATCCGCGCCGCGCAGAAACGGGGGGTGCGTGTTACCGCGGAGACCGCGCCACATTACTTTACCCTCACCGAAGACGCGGTGCGGGGATACAACACCAATGCCAAGATGAATCCGCCGCTGCGCTCTGGCGATGACCTCGAAGCGATACGCGCCGGGCTGGCGGATGGCACCCTGAGCGTCATTGCCACCGATCATGCCCCCCATCATCTCGATGAGAAGAACGTGGAATTCAATCTGGCGCTGAACGGCATCATCGGTCTGGAAACCTCCTTGCCGCTCACCCTGCGGCTTGTGGAAGAGGGGGTTCTGTCCCTTTCCGAGGCCATTTTCTGCCTGACGGCCGGCCCGGCCCGAGCCCTGAATCTTCCCGGCGGAACGCTGGAGGTCGGCCGACCCGCCGATGTGACCATCATTGATCCGGAAGTCAAATGGACTATGGATCCCGCGGCAGGGCGGTCACGAAGCCAGAATACCCCGTTTGGCGGGTGGAAACTCAAAGGTCGCGCAATCTGCACTCTGGTGGATGGACGCGTCAGGTTTAAAAGATAGACGGCTGAGGTTCCGGACCTCCGGGAATCTGATGATGGTATGTGGTGGCGCGCCTTTTGGAAACGGCGCCATAATACTGGATACGGAAGCCTCGACAGCATTTCAAGAACTGTAAGGAGTAAGTCCCCATGAAAGCAATTCTGGCCCTTGCCGACGGCAGGGTTTTTGTTGGCAAAGCCTTCGGCGCCCGGGGGGAAGTCACCGGAGAGGTGGTTTTCAACACCAGCATGACCGGTTATCAGGAAATTCTGACCGATCCGTCCTATTGCGGTGAAATCGTGACCATGACCTATCCCCTTATCGGCAATTACGGCGTCAACCCCGAAGACGTCGAGTCCGACCGTCCGTTTCTGTCCGGCTTTGTGGTCAAGGAGGCCTGTCCTTACCCCAGCAACTGGCGCAGCACCGCCACTCTCGACGAATACCTGCAACAGAACGCCATCGTCGGCATTCAGGGGATCGATACCCGGGCACTGGTGCGGCATATCCGCGATCATGGCGCCCAGACCGGGGTGATCTCCTCGGTCGACCTGGATCCCGCTTCCCTGATCGACAAGGCGCGCCGGGCCCCGTCCCTGGTCGGTCGGGATCTGGTCCGGGAAGTGACCTGCAAGCAGCCATACCACTGGACCGAAGGAACCTGGGGCCTCGGCGAAGGCTACCAGACGGCTGGGCCGCCCCGGTAGAAAGTGGG
>NZ_JBFWJQ010000124.1:3711-7228 GCF_050253115.1 Syntrophotalea sp. | reverse complement strand
TCGCTTCCTCCAGACCCTGCCGTTGCCAACAACGCCCTTGCGATTCGGATTGTCTTCCCCCTGATCGGGGCGACACCTGTTTCTTGCAACAGGCCGGGTTTGCCAGCTCCGCTGGGCAAACCAAAAAAATGGCCTCCCATGTATCGGGAGGCCATTTTCTATGCTGTTTTCATACAGTATGAGTGCCCCTATTTTCAAAAGGACGGGGATGTCTCTGGGGTAGAAACCAGACCCATCCCCGCGAGAAAATCACAGAAATTCCTGTGCTGGCGGTGGGATAACCGATGGTCAGTGGTTCACCACCCTGCCTCCTTTGGAAAGGACTCCATGTTTGAGATTGTCAATCAGCATCGGAATCCTTCTTATTCGCCGAAAGGCCACCACCAGCGCTTTTTACCGCGGTCGGAACCGTCGGCATCCTGCCCCGCAGGCCTGTTGCTCCCTTTTCCGGCAGCCTTATCCTCGTCCATCACGCGATCCCGATCGCGATCCCTGTCCCGGTCAGCATCCCTGTCGTCCGATCCGCCCGCGGCTTTTTCTTTGGCCTTTTCCTTCACTTTGTCCTTCGGTTCGGCCACGTCATGCAACCGCTCGCGGTCACGATCCATGTTCTTCAGAGACTCCTTATCGCCCTTGCCGGCCTTGTCCTTGATTTTTTCCTTGTCCATTTTCATGTCGCGGGAACCGGCATGCTCTTCACTGCGGGCATGTTCTTCAGCCTGCTCGGCACGACGCTCACCGGCGCGCTCAAGACCTCGGGTGGCGCCCTCCATCGACTGCCGATTGGAAGGGGACTCTTCCCATCCTCCGCCACCGCCCTGACCGCCACCACGACCGGCCCGTACCGGGGTTGCGGCAAACGCCACCAGTGCCAACACCAGAGCCACGTACCCAAAATGCCTGAACATTACAAACCTCCTTTGGGAAAAGATACTCTTTCCTCATTATTGTAAACTTCCAGCACCGACATGCAAACGGATAAAATTAACTGTCGGGTCCTTTCATCTCTGCTATAATCCCCTGCGGCTCTCACAGGGGCCCATCAACACGAAAAAGAGTTGCCCATGACCAAAGACGCCCTGTTTTCCCGACCGCAGAAGCCGGTACCCCCCTTCGAGTTCAATGCTTCGGTGGTGCAGGTGTTTGATGACATGATCAGCCGTTCGGTGCCCTGCTATCGGGAACTGATCTGCCGCCAGGCTCAGCTGGCCGCCCATTATTATCGATCCGGAACACGCATATACGATCTCGGCTGCTCCACCGGCAACCTGGAGCTGGCCATCGGTGCGTCCATGAAAGAAGGCGATCAGTCCTTTACCCTGATCGGTGTGGATAATTCCGAGCCGATGATCAGGGTCTGCCGGGAACGCATGGAAAAGTTGCCGCAGGGAGCACACATTGATCTGAGTTGCAGCGACATCCGCGAGGTTGAGATGAGCAACGCCTCGGTGGTGATCCTCAACCTGACCCTGCAGTTTATTCCACCGGATGACCGCCGCAAACTGCTGAGCCGTATCCACAGGGCGCTGGTGCCAGGCGGAATATTGCTATTGACGGAGAAGACCGTGCATGCCCACCTCGGACTCAGCCAGATGCAGCAAAATTTTTATTACCGGCTGAAGGCTGAAAACGGCTATTCGGAAATGGAAATCAGCCAAAAGCGCGAAGCGCTGGAAAATGTTCTGATCCCGGAAACCGTTGAATCGCACCTGGAAAGGCTGACGCGGGTCGGCTTCAAAGCTGTCGATATCTGGCTTAAATGGTTCAACTTTGCCAGCTTTATCGCCCTGAAGGATGCTTTATGATCGACCTGCTGAACGCCGCTGTCCATGCCATTGGCCCGGGCCCCTGGCAGCCGTCGCTGCAGGAACTGATCGCGGCAAAAGGACACTATCTGGCGTGTATCGACGGCAATGTACGGCGGCTGAGCAAACTCATGGCGCAGGTACCGGGCATCCGACCCTCCGAAATTTCGATCGAAGACGGCCGGATCGTTATCGGCACAAAAGAAGATGTTTCGGAGGATGAGCGCAAAGCTCTGTTCGATATTCTCATGGGGTTTCGACCCTGGCGCAAGGGACCGTTTCGCATCTTCGGCATCGACATCGATACGGAATGGCGCTCCGATCTCAAATGGGCACGCATCGCACCCCACATGGCCTCGCTTCCCGACCGGCGGGTCCTGGATATCGGCTGCAGTTGCGGCTACTATCTGATGCGCATGGCCGACGCCGCCCCCCGGCTGGCCCTCGGCCTGGAACCGTACCCGCCGCTGTTCTGCCAGTATGTGCTGTTGCAGCACTGGATGCAGCTACCGCGCGTGCATTGCCTGCCGCTCAAACTGGAGGAGATGCCGCCCATGGATGGCTACTTCGACACGGTCTTTCATATGGGGGTCCTCTATCACCAGCGGTCGCCCCACGACGCCCTCAAACAATTGGCTTCGCTGCTGCGTAGCGGCGGCGAGCTGATGCTGGAGACACTGGTCCTCGATGGCGATGAAGACCTGGCCCTGTGCCCCCGTGATCGCTACGCCAAAATGCGCAACGTCTTCTTTTTGCCGACCGTGCCGTGTCTGGAAGCCTGGCTGGCCAGAGCCGGTTTTAAAAATATCCGCTGCATCGACCGTACCTGGACCACCACAGAGGAACAACGCCCCACATCCTGGGTGAATACGGAATCGCTGCCCGATTTCCTCACTCCCGGCGATCCGGCCAAAACCGTCGAAGGCTACCAGGCGCCCCTGCGGGCGGCAATCGTCGCCACCCGGTCTTGACATGCCTCCGGCATCCTCATAACCTCTTTTGGAACCGTACCAATTTTTTTAAGGAGGACAGCATGCCGATTATCACTCTCACCATTTCCCCCCGCAGTCCGGAAGTCAAGGAACAACTGATCGCCAGATTGACCGAAGCCGCAGCCGGAGCGACCGGCATTCCGGCCGAAAAATTCATCGTCGTTATCGATGAAAACCCCATCGAAAACATCGGTGTCGGCGGAGTGCCCCTGAACAAGCTGACCCGGTAAATAAATGGCTGACGATTTTACCGGGGCGACCGCGGCGCGCGCGGAATAAAACCACGCACCGCTCGACATTTCTGTATGAGTAAAGAGGGGCGGGAAAACCGTTTCGGATTTTCCGGCATTTTTCCGCAGCTCTGCGCACTCTTCAGCAGCTGATTTTTATCCTTCGAAATACACGCGAGGTAACCATGAAGAAATCTCTCGGCCCCAACACCCTGGCACAGCCGACCCCCGTATGGCTGGTCGGCACCTTCGATGAAGCCGGCCAGCCCAACCTGGCGACGGTCGCCTGGGGCGGCATCTGCTGCTCCAAACCACCCTGCGTTTCCGTGGCGTTGCGTCCCGCTACCCACAGCCATGACAGCATCCTCGACCGCAAGGCCTTTACCGTCAATGTCGCTACCGAAGGCTTTGCACGGCAAGCAGACTTCTGCGGCATCGCCTCCGGCCGCGATACCGACAAATTCGCCGCCACCGGCCTGACCCCGGTCAA
>NZ_JBFWJQ010000124.1:0-3611 GCF_050253115.1 Syntrophotalea sp. | reverse complement strand
CCCAGGGACGCCCAGCTCGGGTTTTGCACCTTGCCGGCGCGGTACAACTGCAGCCAGAGTTCGCGCGCCTTCCAGACCATCGGCGGCAGGGGACGTTCCGCGACCCTTGGCAGCCGTGCCCGCCACCCCAGCTGCGCCAGACGGTCGAGAAGCTGGCGCAACTCGCCATCGGTCAGGTCAGCTGCCGATTCCTTGCCGGGCACGGCGGAACGCACCAGCTCACGATAATCCTCATCGCTCAACCCAAGCTCTTTTTTGGCGATATGAATCTTGGCCAAGGCCCGCCTGCGGTATTCACGATCATTGGAAACTTCGGACATGGAAACGCGCCTCCCGTTCAGTATCCCCGAAGTATAGCAAAAACCGTTGCAACGCCTCTGGCATTGCCAGCTCCAGGCCTCCAGCTACAAGAAAATTCGATGCTTGCCATCCGCGCCACCTTGGCTACACTGAGATAACAGCCGGGAGGGATGGTTTATGTGGGAATTCAACGTGCTTGTCACCATGGCCCAGGATGGACACTACCGCCAGATGCTGGAGGAACTCGCATCATACGGCGAGTTTCACAAGACCGAATTTCACGGCGTCGCCCTGGGACGGGTGGCGGATGTCCAACGTTTCCTGGAAACGATCCACCAGCAGCGCCAGGAGCGGTTTATCGCCTTTCAGGACATAAGCCGCATCGTGCCACTGGACAAGGTGTTCACTTTCGACCTGGACGACTTTCTGGCCAAAGCCTGCCAGGCCATCCGCCCTTACCTGCCGCAAATGAGCGAGCATCGTTTCTATGTGCGCCTTGAAAGACGGGGGCTCAAGGGACAGATCGTTTCCCCGGACATAGAACAGGCTTTGGACAATTTCATCCTCGACGAACTGGCCGACCTGGGGCATTCCGGGCAGATCGACTTTGAATCCCCGGACGCGGTGCTGGCCATCGAGACGGTCGGCAACCGCTGCGGCATCGGCTTCATCACCCGCACGTTGTCCCATCGCTATCCCTTTGTGCACGTTGCCTGAAGTCAGGCCTCCCCACACGCCCGCTATTTACCAGACCAGGCAATCACTACCTGCCATGGTTTCCTGCAAATCCGTGTGCCGGTAATTCCGGCGGTTTGCCCCGTTTCGCGTCCGGCGTGCATCATGAGCTTTTCCTCTGAAACAGGGCCTGCTACAATCGAAGGCGGTTTTCCCTGCACCGGAAGGACCGAAGTTGCTTGCGTTTTCAAATAAAGATCCCCAGGAGTGCCCGAAAATGCCCCATGCCAATGCCTTTGTAGAAATTGCCGCGATTCTGGGTCTGGCGACATTGACCGGCATGATTGGCCAGAAATTGCGTCAGCCGCTGATCATCATGTTCCTGGCCACCGGCATTTTGGCCGGACCGTCCTTTCTGGGGATCATTCACAGTTATGAACAGATCGAACTGCTGGCGCATATCGGCATCGCCCTGCTGCTGTTCATCGTCGGACTGAAACTCGACCTGACCCTGATCCGCACCACCGGCCCGGTAGCACTCGCCACCGGCCTCGGACAGATCCTGTTCACCTCCCTGATCGGGTTTTTGATCGCCCTTGCCCTGGGCATGGCCTGGCTCAACGCCGCTTATGTCGCCGTCGCGCTTACCTTTTCAAGCACCATCATCATCGT
The DNA here is from genome assembly GCF_050253115.1 of Syntrophotalea sp. Lineage (NCBI taxonomy): Bacteria > Pseudomonadati > Thermodesulfobacteriota > Desulfuromonadia > Desulfuromonadales > Syntrophotaleaceae > Syntrophotalea > Syntrophotalea sp. Next base: position 1,964 of record NZ_JBFWJQ010000124.1, on the reverse strand, counting down.
CAAGCTGCTGTCGGACAAAAAGGAGATCGACTCGCTGCACGGCCAGATCGCACTGGGATTTCTGATTGTGCAGGATATCGCGGCGATTCTCGCCCTGGTCGGTCTCACCACCCTGGGAACCGCCTCCGCCTCGGGCAACGGTGCTTCCTTGCTGCAGGTGCTGCTGATCGCAGCGAAAGGATTGGGGTTGCTGGGAGCCACCGCCCTGTTGATGAAATTCGTCATCCCGCAACTGGCAGGACGGCTTGCCCACTCCATTGAACTGTTAAGCCTTTTTGCCATCGCCTGGGCCGTATTGTTTGGCGCGGCCAGCGAAATGCTCGGCTTCAGTAAAGAAGTCGGGGCCTTTCTGGCCGGTGTGTCGCTGGCCTCCACCGCTTTTCGCGATTCGATCGGCGCGCGGCTTACAAGCCTGAGGGACTTTCTTCTGCTGTTTTTTTTCATCGACCTCGGCGCACGGCTTGACTGGTCCATGGTCGGGTCTCAATTGGGCGAATCTCTGGTGTTGTCGACTTTCGTGCTTGTCGGCAACCCGCTGATCGTACTGGCCATTATGGGGTATATGGGGTATCGCCGCCGAACCGCGCTGCTGGCCGGACTCACGGTTGCCCAGATCAGCGAGTTTTCGCTGATCGTCGCGGCCCTGGGCCTTGCCATCGGCCACATTTCGGAAGAAACCATGGGGCTTATCACCCTGGTAGGCGTTGTGACCATTTCTATCTCTACGTACATGATTCTGTACTCGGGGCAACTCTATCGGCTGCTTGCCAATCCCCTGCGGATTTTTGAAAGAAGCAACCCGTACCGGGAAGCTGCCAGGGACACCCTCGAAAAAAGCTTGCCCGTGGATGTGGTCCTGGTGGGTCTGGGGAATTACGGAAGCGGTCTTGTCGATTATCTTTTACGTCGCGGCAAGAACCTTTTGGGAGTCGACTTCGACCCTGTCGCTCTGGACAAATGGCGCAAACGCGGCGTGCCAGTTGTCTACGGCGACATGGCCGACCCGGAGATGCACGAGCATTTGCCCCTGCAAAAAGCCCGCTGGGTCGTCAGCACCGTCCGGTCCAGAGAGATGAATCTGGCCCTGATCCACAATCTCAAAAAAGACGGCTTCAGCGGCAAGGTGGCGCTGACGGCAACCACCGGTCAGGAAGCCGCGGCCTTTGAAGATGCCGGCGCGCACCTGGTTCTGCGCCCTTTTCGGGATGCGACGGAGCAAGCCGCCGATGCGCTCACCTACGCCATGGATTTTCTGCCGGAATCCATCGACTGGCCCCTCTCCTTTGTCGAGGTGCGGATCAAGACGGATGCGGTGCTGGCCGGCAAGACCATTCAGGATATTCCGCTGTCGGCAACGGGAACCTCGGTGCTGGCGATCAGCCGGGGGGGCCGGATATTTTACGAGTTCGAGCCGGATTTTCGCATTTACCCGGCGGACCGCCTGCTGATCATGGGGCACCCCGGCGGCCTCAAGGAAGCGGAAACCATCCTCAATCAGCACGCCTTGCAATGCTATACCGATGATACCGACCGTTTCGAGATTGCCGGCATCCCGGTCGCGGATCACTCCGGAATTGCGGGAAAATCCCTGGCGGATCTCCATTTCCGCCAGAGGTATGGCGCAACCCTGGTCGGAATCCGCCGGGGACAGGAACAGATCACGACCATCAACCCCGACGAGCGATTGCTTGCCGGTGATTGCCTTATCGTAATAGGAAAGGCCGAATCCGTAAACGCTTTGAAAAACCGTGCTCCGCTCTGATTGCCTCGATTGATCAAACCGCAGGGCTCATATGAGCCGGCAAAAACTCTAAAAATGCCTGCATGGCAGGGGGCGGCGGACCATCGCGCCGACGCACAAACCGTATCGGCAGTCGGTCAAAGGGCGCCGGCACGGCATGTACATATACCAGGGACCTGAAAGGTTCGCGCATCACAAAACTGCGGGGCAGCAGGGTAATACC
>NZ_JBFWJQ010000123.1:0-7243 GCF_050253115.1 Syntrophotalea sp. | reverse complement strand
ACGACGCTCTTCCGATCTTCGGTGCTTTGGGTCACGCTTTTTTCACCCTGTCGCTCGGGGCGGGGGTGATGATCACCTACGGTTCCTATCTCGATGCCGAAGCCGACCTGTTCGGTCTTTCCTTTCGTATTGCCGCGCTCGACACGCTGGTGGCCCTGCTGGCCTCGCTGACCATTTTTTCCGTCGTGTTTTCCGCCGGGATGCCCATTGACGGGGGACCGGGACTGGTGTTCAAGACCCTGCCCATTCTTTTTCTGCAGCTTCCTTTCGGCAAACTGCTTGCACTGCTGTTTTTTCTGCTGCTGGCTTTTGCCGCTCTGACTTCGGCCATTTCCATGCTGGAAGTAGTTGTCGCCTATGCGGTCGATGAATGGTGCTGGCCCAGAGGACGCGCTACCGGCGTCGTTGGTCTGGCGGCGTTTTTCCTCGGTATCCCCTGCGGATTGTCATTCAACGTTCTCAAAGGATTCGCCTTGTTGCCAGGGCACACGGTGTTCGAATCTCTCGATCTGCTCGTGTCCTCCTACATGCTGCCCCTTGGGGGGCTGATGGTGGCCGTTTATGTCGGATGGCGGTGGACCCGTGACAGGCAGTGCTCGGCCTTCGTTAATCTGCATCCGGAAGGCCGGCTGTTTGCAGCCTGGCGATTTGTGCTGCGCTATTTCGCCCCCGCTGCGGTTTTGATCATACTTTTCAATGAAGCCGGATGGCTGGGCTGAACATGCCTGAGTTGCCTGAAGTCGAAACCATACGGCGGGGGATCAGTCCCTGGCTGCTGAACCGGACGGTAACCCAGGTCATTGTGCGTCAGGACCGGCTGCGCTGGCCGGTACCCCCCGACCTGGAAAGCTGCCTGATCGGCCGGCCTTTTACCGCCGTTATGCGCCGGGCCAAGTATCTGCTGCTGAAAAATGCCGCAGGCTGGCTGTTGATTCACCTGGGCATGAGCGGTACATTGCGTATCCTGGAGTCGACGGCGGGCGTGACGCTTCACGATCATGTCGATCTGCTGCTGGATAACCGGCGCTGCCTGCGGTTAAATGATCCCCGGCGTTTCGGTGCGGTATTGTGGGTCGATGGCAGCCCCGAAGAGCACCCGCTGCTGGCTCATCTCGGACCCGAACCTTTTTCGGAGGCTTTTGACGGAGCGCTGCTGTATGCCCGCTCGCGGGGTCGCGCGCTGGCCGTCAAGAATTTCATTATGGACCAGCGCATCGTGGTTGGCGTCGGCAATATCTACGCCAGCGAAGCGCTGTTTCGTGCAGGCATCCATCCCGCCCGGCCGGCCGGCCGGATCTCCCGTGCTCGCTATGACGCGCTGGCCGTGGCGGTGCGGGAAGTGCTGTCCGCCGCCATCGAGGCTGGAGGCACCAGCTTGCGCGATTTTACCAACGAGCACGGCCGACCGGGGTATTTCAGCCAGCAACTGCTGGTTTACGGTAAAAAAGGACAGGCGTGCGTGCAATGCGGCGCCGTCATACGTTGTGAAGTCATCGGCCAGCGCAGCAGTTATTTCTGCCCTCATTGTCAGCGCTGATTCTTTCGGCAATCGCATGGCAAGATTGTCGTGTTCCCGGGCCACAGGAGGTGAGTTTGAAGGATTTCCGCTTTACCATGCCTTACAGGGTGCGCATTGCCGATATCAATTACGGCGGTCATGTGTCCAACGCCGCCGTTCTGAGTTTTTTTCAGGACGCGCGCATCGGTTATCTCGGCACGCTCGGCGCTTTCAGCGAAATGGATATCGGAGGGTGCGGCCTCATTCTGCCCGAAGCCCATGTTCTGTATCGCGCCGAAATGTTTCTCCAGGATCAACTGACTATCGGAGTTCGGGTCAAGGAACTGAAAAATTCATCCTTTATCATGGATTATCGCATCGAAAGGGACGGAGTTCTGACCGCGGAGGGGAACACGGCCCTGGTCGCGTTTGATTATGGCAAGCGCCGCCCCTGTCGCCTGCCGTCCGGTTTTCGTGACGCCGTGCTGTCGTTTGAACCGCTGATGGGCGCTCCAACGGATAATGACACGGGAAAATAGAGCCGTTTTCATTCGGAGTTTCCGTAGGGATACCAGGCTATTGCGCTCGTGACGGGCGCTTCGCGAATTTTAAAGAATTCCGGTCGGGAAGGCACTGGCGGCGGCGACCCCTTAATAGTTGACAAAATTGATCAGGCATGTTATCCCTAGGCCAGAATTGATCCTGTTTGAACCGCTGCGGGGGGCTTTGGTGATTAAAACGCTCAAGGAAGATATCCGGACTGTTTTCGATCGTGATCCGGCGGTACGCAGCGTGCCGGAAATCCTGTTTTGTTATCCGGGGTTTCACGCGCTGTTTTTTTATCGTCTCGCGCACGCCCTGTGGGTGCGCAAGGTGCGTTTTCTGGCGCGCTTTGTGTCCCATCTTGGGCGCATGTTTACCGGCATAGAAATCCATCCCGGGGCCCGCATCGGACGCCGGTTTTTCATTGATCACGGCATGGGCGTGGTTATCGGCGAAACGGCTGAAATCGGTGATGACTGTACCCTTTACCACGGGGTGACGCTCGGCGGGACCTCCTGGGCGAAAGAGAAGCGGCATCCGACTCTTGGCAACAATATCGTCGTGGGTGCCGGAGCAAAGGTGCTGGGTCCTTTCCGGGTCGGCGACAACAGCAAGATCGGAGCCAATTCCGTCGTGGTGCGGGAGGTGCCGGACAATTCCACCGTCATTGGCGTTCCCGGCCGCATTGTTTATGCCAACGGGGAAAAAATCGGAGCACAGATCGATCTTGAACATGGTCAGTTACCCGACCCGGAAGGTAAAGCACTTTCTTGCATGTTTGACCAGCTGCGGGCTCTGGAACGGCGGGTGCGCGAGCTTGAGGGTGCCGGGGTGGACAAGTCGGACCCCCGGGAGCAGAAGGTTATCTGAATCCATGCGTTTGTCCAGCAAAGCCCAGTATGCCGTGCGAGCCATGGTGCGCCTCAGCCTCGAAGGCACGGATGTTCCGGTGTCCAGCAAGACCATAGCAGACCTCGAAGGTATATCCCTGACCTTTCTGGAACAGATTTTTTCCAAATTGCGACGCGGCCGGATTGTCAGAAGCGTGCGCGGCCCCGGCGGGGGCTTTGTGCTTGCGCGTCCCGCTGAAAAAATTCGCGTGGATGAAATCATCGAGTGCGTCGAAGAGCCCCTGATGCCGGTTGCCTGCATGGACGAGGAAGGGGCATGCCTTTGCGAGGAGCTGTGTTTTACCCATAAGGTCTGGGCCGGTCTGGGGCGGCGCATCAAGAATTTTCTGGCATCGATCACCCTTGCGGAACTGACTCGCGAGGCATCGCTGCTCCAGGGAGAAACCCGCGAGCAGCGGGATATATGAGATTGGACTGGGAGGATCAGCAGTGAAACGGATCTACATGGACAACAATGCCACCACCGCCGTGAGGCCGGAAGTTCTGGACGCCATGCTGCCTTTTTACCGGGAGCATTTCGGCAATCCTTCGAGCATCCACTGGGCGGGGCGGGAAACCGGCGCTGCGCTCGAAGCGGCCCGCGAAAAGGTGGCAAAGCTTATCAATTGCAGCCCGGCGGAGATTGTTTTTACCTCCTGTGGCAGCGAGGGCAACAATCTTGCCATCAAAGGTGCGGCAGAAGCCCTGCGGGAACGCGGCAACCACATCATCACTACCGCTGTGGAGCATCCTGCCGTATTGAGCACCTGCAAATACCTGGAAAAGCATGGCTATGAGGTGACTTATCTGCCCGTGGACGGCGATGGCATGCTGGATATCGTCGCTCTCGAGGCTGCTATCACTGAAAAAACCATTCTGGTTTCCGCCATGTGGGCCAACAACGAAACCGGCACACTGTTCCCCGTCGATAAAATCGGCGCCGTGGCCCGCAACCACGGTATCTGTTTTCACACCGACGCCGTGCAGGCTGTCGGTCGGGTACCGGTCGACGTGGAGGCGGCCAAGGTCGATCTGCTGAGCATTTCCGGTCACAAGATCGGCGCTCCCAAAGGGGTGGGGGCCCTGTATGTGCGCAAGGGCATCCGCCTTGTTCCGCTGATTCACGGGGGACATCAGGAACGCAACCGTCGCGGCGGCACCCATAACCTGCCCGGCATTGTCGGGCTTGGCGTCGCCTGCGACCTGGCCGGTCGCGATCTGCCGGAAGTGTCGCAGAGGTTGCGCCGCCTGCGTGATCGTCTGGAACAGGGACTGCTTGCCGCGATCCCGGAAAGCCAGGTCAACGGTCATCCTAGCGAACGGTTGCCCAATACCTTGAATGTAAGCTTTAATTATATCGAAGGCGAAGCGGTGCTGCTGTTTCTCGATATGCAGGGAATCGCAGCATCTTCCGGATCCGCCTGCATGTCCGATGCTTTCGGGCAGTCCCACGTCATCGACGCCATGGGCGTCGATCCGATGATGGCTAATTCGGCGATCCGGTTTGGCCTCGGTTATGACAATACCTGCGAGGATGTCGACCGGGTGCTGGAGATCCTGCCGGCAATCGTCAAAAAACTTCGCGACATGAGCCCATTTTACCATGAGCGGGATGCCGCCAGCGTTACAGCCTGAAACTGATAGCCCAGTTTGTCTCTGTCCCGGGGCGGGCAGGACCGGATTTCATGAAAAGGAGACCCTATGTATTCGGAGAAGGTCATCGACCATTTTACCAATCCCCGGAATGTCGGTGAAATCGAAAATGCCGACGGCATCGGCGAAAAAGTAAGTTCTTCCTGCGGTGACCGCATGAAAGTGTTTCTCAAGGTCGAGGATGATATCATCAAGGACATCAAGTTCCAGACTTATGGTTGTGGCGCGGCCATCGCTTCCTCTTCCATGATGTCGGAACTGGTGCTGGGAAAAACCCTGCAGGAGGCGCTTGATCTGACCAACGATCAGGTTGCCGACGCTCTTGGAGGGCTGCCAGCGCCCAAACTGCACTGTTCGAACCTGGCGGCTGACGCCCTGCATGAGGCCATCAAGAACTATCGTGCCGCCAAGGTCTGATATTTTCGTTTTATGTTGAATGAATCCGGGGGCCATTCGCACATGTGAATGGCCCCTTGGGTATCCCATAAGGCCGGATATGCCGAAGCAAGCAAAACATATCGCGGTGGCGATGAGTGGTGGCGTCGACTCGACCGTTGTCGCTGCCCTGCTGCAGGAGCAGGGTTACCAGGTTTCCGGCCTGACAATGCGGGTTTGGGACGTCAGCCCGCTGGCCGATGGTCAAGACCCGCCTCATGTCACGGATGCACGCAGGGCCGCGGCCCATCTCGATATCCCGCTGCATGTCATCGATCTGCGGGATGCCTTCCGCCAGCAGGTGGTCGGACCTTTCTGCGATGCTTACCATGCCGGACGCACCCCCAATCCCTGCGTGCTTTGCAATCGGGTTTTCAAGTTCCGCCGCCTGATCGACGAAGCGGACCGTATCGGTGCCGACGCGCTGGCGACCGGGCATTACGCCCGCATCCTTGATGATGGCGGAGCCCGCCTTCTGGCCAAGGGTACCAGCCTGCCAAAGGACCAGAGCTACTTTCTTTTTACCTTGACCCAATCGCAGCTGGAAAAGGTTGTTTTTCCGCTCGGAGGGATGGACAAGAACGAAGTGCGGGCCCATGCCGACCGGCTTGGTCTGCATGTGGCGCAAAAAGGTGACAGCCAGGACATCTGCTTCATCCCGGACGGGGATTACGCCGCCTTTCTGGAACGCGAGGCCGGAATGCCCTTCGTCGGCGGGGACATTGTGCATGTCTCCGGCAAGGTGCTTGGCAGGCATGGCGGAACCTGCCGCTTTACCGTCGGACAGCGCCGTGGACTCGGTGTCGCCTGGCCGCAGCCTCTCTACGTAATCGCCATCGACGCCGCGCAGCACCGGGTTTTCGTTGGCGAAAGGGAATGTCTCGAGGTCGACCGGCTCATAACCGAGGGAACCAACTGGATCGTTGCCGAGCCACCACGGCCGCTGCGGGCCCGCTGCCGCATCCGTTATCGGCATCAGGAGGCGCCCTGCACCCTGGTTGTGCTGGGCGGCGGACAGGTGGAAGTGCGGTTCGATGCGCCTCAGACCGGCGTTGCGCCCGGACAGGCCGCCGTGTTTTACGATAGCGACAGGGTGTTAGGCGGGGGCTGGATTGTATGAACGACAGTTTCGCCATTGTCACCCTGGGGTGCAAGACCAACCAGTTCGAATCCGCGGCCATGGCCGAGCAGTTGGAGCGGGCAGGCTACCGGAGGATCGATTTTGCTGCCGGCGCGCAGCTGGTGATCGTCAACACCTGTACTGTAACCGCGGCTACCGACAGCCAGTCGCGTAATCTGATCCGGCGGGCGCGGCGCCTCAATCCGGCATGCCGGGTCGTGGTCACCGGCTGTTATGCCCAGGTCGCTCCCGGTGACCTGGAAAATCTGCCAGGTGTCGATCTGGTGCTGGGCAACGAGGAGAAGGTCGATCTGGTCCGCAGGATCGACGTTCCGGGACCAAGGGTGCAGGTTGGGGATATCCGCCAGGCGCGAGGCGTACCCCTTGATCTGGACTCCTTCGGTAGCCGCAGCCGCGCCTTTGTGCAGATTCAGAACGGTTGTGACGCCTTCTGTTCCTATTGCATCATTCCGCATGCCCGCGGCTCCAGCCGCTCCGCCAGCCCCGAACAGGTGGTTGGGCAGGTCTCCAGATTCTGTGCCGCCGGTTTCCCGGAGGTTGTGCTGACCGGCATTCACATAGGTGGATACGGACGGGATCTGCGCCGACCCATGACTCTTGCCGACCTGGTCCGGCGCTTGCTCGACGAGACGCCGGTGCGGCGTTTGCGCCTTGGATCCATCGAACCTCAGGAGGTTTCGGATAATCTGATCGGCCTGGTCGCGGAATGCGACAGGCTGTGCCCGCATTTTCATATTCCCTTGCAGGCCGGTGATGACGGTGTCCTGAAGGCCATGAACCGTCATTACTCCGTGGCATTTTTCCGTGAATTGATCCGGCGGCTTAAAACGCGGATTCCCGACGCGGCTGTCGGTCTGGATGTGATTACCGGCTTTCCCGGCGAGAGCGCAGGCGCCTTCGGCCGTACACTGGCACTGGTAGAGGAACTGCCGGTAACCCATCTGCATGTGTTCCCCTTCAGCCGCCGTCCCGGCACGCCGGCCGCCAGCATGAAAGCTCAGGTATCCGGTGCCGTGGCCCGGCAGCGTGCCGCGCTGTTGCGTGAGCTTGGCGAGGAAAAACAGAGCCGGTTCGCTCAAGGCT
>NZ_JBFWJQ010000122.1:0-7333 GCF_050253115.1 Syntrophotalea sp. | reverse complement strand
GTTTTGCCGCGCTGCTGCTGCCCGTTGGCGCTTTCGGCCTGGCCTGGCACTCATTTGCCTGCAAGCCCCCCCGCTTTCAATGGCTGAGGGTGGCGGCGTTTTTCTGCATGCTCCTGTCGCTGGACGGTCTTATCTCTTTGCAATTCCACGGTGCGTCCTGGTTCGGCGAGCCGATCGGCGAGGCGGGAGGGTTGGCCGGAAGGATGCTGGCCAATCTGTTTACGGCGGGGGTCAACACTGCCGGCGCGGTGATCCTGCTGACCGTCATGTTACTGGTTTCGCTGATGGTGGCGGTGCGCTTTTCCCTGGTTTTGATGGTGAGCCGGGGGGTCGACCGCTGGCGCGGCTTTCTGCAAAGCCTCCGGCGGCAATGGTCGGCACGCAAAGCGCGGATGCCGGAAAAACCGGCCAGGATTGTCGAGGGGCCGGTCATCGCGCCCATGGAGAAACCCGTTTCCTTGCCGTCGAAACCTAAAACAAAACCTCTTGCCAAGCCTGTCCAGGAGAGTTTCGATTTTATCGAGAGCACCGGCAGTTATCAGCGGCCGCCGCTGAATCTGCTGGATCATGAAGAGGACGGCGGGGTGCCGGTGGATCGCGAGGCGCTGGCCAGCAACGCCCGCACTCTGGAGAAAAAGCTCAAGGACTTCGGTGTCGACGGTGCCGTGACCGAGGTCAAGCCGGGGCCGGTGGTGACCATGTACGAGTTCGCGCCGGCGCCGGGGGTCAAGGTCAATAAAATTGCCGGCCTGGCGGACGATCTGGCCATGGCTCTGTCGGCCATCGCCATTCGCATCGTGGCGCCGATACCGGGCCGTCCGGTGGTTGGCATCGAAATCCCCAACAAACAGCGGGAAACGGTATATCTGAAAGAGATTCTCACCGCCGAGACTTTTCAGAAGTTCGGCGGGCGGCTGCCCATGGCGTTGGGCAAGGACATTTTCGGCCACACCGTGGTTTCCGATCTGGCCAAGATGCCGCATCTGCTGGTGGCCGGAGCTACCGGCAGCGGCAAGTCGGTGTCCGTCAACACCATGATTCTGTCCCTGCTGTACTGCGCATCGCCGGAAGATGTGCGGATCATTCTCATCGATCCCAAAATGCTGGAGCTGTCCATTTACGAAGGCATTCCCCATCTGCTGCTGCCGGTGGTCACCAATCCCAAAAAGGCGGCTCTGGCCTTTGCCTGGGCGGTGCGTGAGATGGAGCGGCGCTATCGGCTGATGGCCGACAAGGGCGTGCGTGATATCGACGGCTATAACAAGCGCTTGCAGCAGGAGGCGCAAAAGGCGCCAGCTGCCGAGGCGCAGGCGGAGGCGGAGGCGGAGGCGGAGGCAGAGGGTGCGGAGGAGATGCCGGTCGAGGTCGTCGCCGACGGTGAAGTGCTCGATCACGGTCATCTGCCGCGCATCGTGGTGATTGTCGATGAGCTGGCGGACCTGATGATGGTGGCGGGCCGCGAGATCGAGGAATCCATCGCCCGCCTGGCGCAGATGGCCCGCGCCGCCGGCATTCATCTTATCCTTGCAACGCAGCGCCCGAGCGTCGATGTCATTACCGGCCTGATCAAGGCCAATCTGCCGACCCGGATATCCTTTAAGGTCTTTTCCCGTATCGACTCGCGTACCATTCTCGACCAGATGGGGGCCGAAAACCTTCTGGGCATGGGGGACATGCTGTTTCTGCCGCCGGGCACCGGGGCGCTGCAACGGGTTCATGGCGCTTTTGTTTCGGAACGCGAGGTCAAGCTGGTGGTCGATTTCCTGTCCCACCACGGCAAACCCCAGTATGATTCCTCGATCCTCGAAACGCCTGCGGGAGATGCCGGTGGCGGTAGTGATGAAGAGGAGGTCGACGAAAAATGGGACGAAGCTCTGGCCATGGTGGCCGATACCCGCCAGGCCTCCATTTCCATGCTGCAGAGACGTCTGCGGGTGGGCTATAACCGGGCCGCGCGCATGATCGAAAAGATGGAGCAGGAGGGGATCGTCGGCCCCTCCGATGGCACCAGTCGGCCGCGCGAGGTGTATATCAACAAGCTTTAGACAGGTGCGCGTTCTTTAGCGGACCGGAGGGATCATGCAGCAGATTCTGTGGTGGTATTGGATAGCGTTCGGCCTGGCGCTGATTGCGCTGGAGCTGATTGTACCCTCGTTCACGATCATCTGGTTCGGACTCGGCGCCTGCTGCGTAGGGCTGGTGATGCTGCCCTTTGCGGGGTTGCCCCTTGCCGGACAGATGCTCCTGTGGGCAGCAGCTTCCACCGTCTGGACGGTGCTGTGGTTCCGCTGGCTCAAGCCGCGCATGGCCGATCGCACCAAGGCGGGCATGTCCAAGGATGCCATCATCGGCGAGATCGGCATTGTCGTGCAGGCCGTGCAGCCGCCGCACGTCAAGGGGCGGATCCGCTTTGTGGTGCCTGTGCTCGGTGATGACGAATGGCCCTGCATCAGCACCGAGGCTTTGCAGCCGGGAGACGAGGCGCGGGTGGTCGACATCGACGGCCATGTGCTGCGTGTTGTGCGCAAATAGGGTTGGCGAGAGGTGTTGCTCGGTTAGCGGTTTCGGCTTTTTTCTTCAAGGAGGATTACGCATGGGTTTCATTTTGGCCACCGTACTGATGTTTCTGGTTGTGCTGACCATTTTTCTGGGGGTGCGCATCGTTCCCCAGGGATACAAGTTCGTGGTGCAGCGCCTCGGGAAATACCACAAGACACTCAATCCCGGATTGAATTTTGTCATTCCGTATCTCGACACGATTGCCTACCGGGTTCTGACCAAGGATATTTCTCTTGATATCCCCAGTCAGGAAGTCATCACCAAGGACAATGCGGTGATTATGACCAATGCCATTGCCTTTATCAGCATCATCGATCCACCCAAAGCGGTCTACGGCATCGATAATTACCGCATCGCCATCACCAATCTGGTGCAGACTTCCCTGCGCAGCATCGTCGGCGAGATGAATCTCGACGATGCCCTGAGTTCGCGGGACATGATCAAGGCCCGCCTCAAGGAATCCATTTCTGATGATGTCGCTGCCTGGGGCATTGTTGTCAAAACGGTGGAGATTCAGGATATCAAGCCTTCCCAGACCATGCAGATCGCCATGGAGCAGCAGGCCGCGGCGGAACGTTCGCGGCGGGCGGCGATCACCGAGGCCGAGGGCAAGAAAGTGGCGGCGGTGCTCAATGCCGAAGGCGCCAAGGAGGCTGCCATCCGCGAGGCGGAAGGCAAACTCGAGGCGTCCAGGCTGGACGCCGAGGCCAAGATGATCCTGGCGGACGCCACCCGCGAAGCCATCTCCCGGGTCACCGCGGCGATCGGCGACAACCAGCTGCCTGCAACCTATCTGCTCGGCGAACAGTATGTCAAGGCGATGCGTGATCTTTCCGCTTCCGGCAACGCCAAGACGGTGGTGCTGCCGGCCGATGTATTGCAGGCCGTGCGCGGTTTGCTGGGAAAGTAAAAAGGCCCTCTTTTTTCGGGCAACGCAAAAGGGGAACAGCCTGGCTGTTCCCCTTTTGCGTTGTTTGGCTGGTGCGGCCCTGATCCGGACGGCTTTGCGCGCCTTTGAACCGGATCAATTGGAAGAGGTCTCCTGGGTTTCCAGGGGGGCCTCGGTCGAGGTTTTGTCCGGCGGCTCGGCACGCGCAACCCGGCGCAGTTGATAGATCCGGACCGCCTCGTTGTGTTCTCGCAGGGTGCGTGAAAAAAAATGGGTGCCGTTGCCCTGCGCCACAAAATACAGATAAGACACGCGGGCAGGGTTTGCTGCCGCACGCAGCGCCCGGGCGCCGGGGTTTGCAATAGGCCCGGCGGGCAGGCCGCGTTGCGTATAGGTATTGTAGGGGGTATGGGTCCGCAGATCGCGGCGGGTGAGGTTGCCGTTGAAGTCCTCGATGCCGTAGATCACCGTCGGGTCGGCCTGCAGAGGCATGTTTTTTTTCAGACGATTATGAAAAACGGCCGAAATGACAGGCATTTCGGAGATCTGGGCGGTTTCCTTCTGGATGATAGAGGCCAAAGTCACCAACTGGTGCAGGTCGAATCCGAGTTTGGCCGCCTCGTCAACGAGGCTTTGCGGTACATGCTTGTGGAACTGATCCACCATGAACCGGAGCAGGTGTCGACTGGGGAGGCTGGCGCCGAAGCGGTAGGTTTCGGGAAACAGGTAGCCTTCGAGTGTGGCCGCCTCAACGCCGAGTTTTTGCGCGAAGTGGGGATCCGTTGCCAGCCGCAGGAATTCTTCATGATCGGCGTACCCTGCATCGCACAGGCGCTGGGCAATCTGCGCAACGGTCAGTCCTTCCGGCAGGGTGACCCGCAAGCGCAGCGTATCCCCCTGGATCAATCGGTCGAGAACCCGGCCGGGCCGGCTGGCCGCTGCGAAATTGAAGTCCCCGGACTGGATGTGGCGCGCGGCTCCGCGCAGCACCGCCAGGATTTTGAAGTTGAAAGCACTGCTGATGATGCCTTCGCGTTCCAGTTTGGCCGCTACGCCACTGAAGGATTCGCCGGGCTGAATGGTGATGATTCTGGGGGTGTCCGGCAGCACCGGATGCAGCAGGAACAGCCCCAGCGGCAGTCCGAAGACAAAAGTCGCCGCCAGCAGCAAGGCGATGCCGGTTTTGATCAGAGATTGTTTTTTCATAGCTCCACGGGGCTTGCCCGGATGCGGTCGCTTCAGACGCGTTGTTCGCATCGGGGATCAGGCCTTGAAACGGTTTTCGCTGCCGTTAAGCAGGCGCGTGATGTTCTGACGGTGACGCCAGATGACAATCAGGCTGATGAACAGGGTTGTCGCCACCATGGCCAGCCTGCCGTCGATAAAGTAGACCAGCAACGGGATGGCGGCGGCGGCGGCAATGGACCCCAGGGAAACGTAGCGCCATTTCCAGAGAAGCACGGCGAAAATGGCAAAGGCTCCGAGTACGGCAAGGGGGCACAATACCAGGAAAATGCCGAGGGCAGTGGCCACTCCCTTGCCTCCCTTGAAGCCGAGGTAAACAGGGTAGCAGTGCCCGAGAAAGGCGGCGACGGCGACGGCTCCGATATGAGCCGGCGCCAGCCCCGGCAGCTGCATGGCTGCCAGTACCGGGATCGCGCCCTTGAGGGCGTCTCCGACCAGGGTCAAAATACCCAGCTTTTTGCCAGCCACCCGGTAAACATTGGTGGCGCCGATATTGCCGCTGCCCGACTTGCGGATATCGGCGGCTCCGCTCAGCCGTGTCAAAAGGATGCCGGTGGGTATCGCGCCAATCAGGTAAGCGGCGATCAGCATCAGGTAAAAACTCACCATGCATGTCTCCATAAACAGCAAAAGCGGCATCAGCCGCTTTTGTCTATGTAAGTTCCCCGGAAGGCTGGATTGCGCCTGCGGCCTCCGGATATCGCTCTCCGTCAAGGGGCCGGAAAGCGATTTTTTCAATAAGGCGAACCTACCTTATACCATTTTCGGAATTTAAAAACAAGAAATATTGACTGGCCCCCGTGGAAGGTCGCCCGTTCGTCATGCTTCCGCTTTTGCATACAAATAAAAAGCCCCACTCCCTGTCAGGGGGTGGGGCTAACCGTTTTCGGGAAAACGGAAAATTCTGGTCGGGATGACTGGATTCGAACCAGCGGCCCCCTGCTCCCGAAGCAGGTGCGCTACCAGGCTATAGCCTTAGATAACACCTGCATTCTAAGCCTTTCGGTCAATAACCGAGTCTTTTTCACCCGGATTTTCCAGAAAAAAACCATTTTCGAAGCTATCACTTCCTAGCCATAGCCGTCGCCGGGAACCTGAAGAACGAACTTCCAGGCGGCCCAGTGTGGAGGGCGGGCCGCTACGATGGGGGTAGCCAGGGGCCCCGGTCGTTTGGCCCAGAGGCGGGCAGTCTGGGCCAGAGAGGGGCGGTTTTGAGGGGTAGGGGAGTGCCGTTTTCCGGCTGGTGAGGGGCTGTCCGCAATGACCTAGATAATCTGGCCTCTCGTTTGGAACAAAATGCAAGACAGCCCAATCTGCTCGCCATAGATCGGGCTGTCCGATGTTCTGGGAATAGTGTAATACGAGAAGTGCACATCATTTACTCCGGAAACGGATAAGTCGAACCTAAAGTTGCTGAAACCTGTCCTATGCTCTACCCAAAGGGTCACCCTGCGTATCTGCCTCAGATTTTCCGCGTGCCCTTGCATCGCGGATACCGAGAACAGCCCCAGAACTGCCCATATCGCCCCGAACGCCGCCGCATCGGTGAACCGCAGCGAGGACAGCTTTGAGTGCCAGACGTGCCAGTTGTGCCAGTTGTGCGGGGCGGCGTGGGCATCGGGGCGGTCGGGGTGCACGGCGGCTGCGGTGTCGGTCGCGGCGGTGGTGTTACCGTCAGTGTGACGGTGGAAGCCGGAACTGATGCACCCAACTCGCGTAAGTCCTGTTCGGCTTGTGCTCGGGACGTGAGCGCTTCTGCAATCGCCCTGTCGTTTCTCGCTTTGGCTGGCAGTGCATCAAGGTGGGTCTTCGCGTTCAGTAGGGTGCCCAGACCGTTGCGTATGGTAGATTCCAGCTTGGCCTTTTCCGCCGAGAAACGCCCGCGCAGTGCCCTGTCGTCGACAACGTCCTGAGCGTTCGGTGTTGGATCATACCTGAAGTGTGACTCGTGCTTGCGTCGCCATTCCAGTAGCTTTCCGGTCATGACCTTACCAAAACCGGGCACCCGCAGGACGGCCTGACGATTCGCATCGGCTGCGGTTTCGATGCCGAAGGAAATGAGCGTGGCGGTCTTCGCTGGGCCGATGCCGGATATGTTCGCGCTGCGTATCGAGAAGCTGTCAAGATAGGCCTTCCGCTGACGCGACTCACGATTGGATTTCATCACCACCAACTCGCGGGCCAGTGCCTCGTCATGGCCCCTGTAGGCTATGATAGCGGCATCCAGATCGCCGCGCACCTTCACAACTTCAGCCATGCCATTGCGCTGAACAAAGGCATTCAACTCGCGTTGCACCCGTTCATCTGCATTCCTGAAGGCTTGCAGGAACGGGCCAGACTCAACGCTATGGTTGGTGAAGGTGCCCCATCCCCAGATTGCCAGCCCGATCCAAAGGAACCAAATGGGGGGGGCATAGATAAATCCAGCAGCCGCGCCACCCATCATGAGCAATCCCATCAATGCGCGCCCGAGCTTTTGGCCCCTGGCTTCGCGGAGAGCGCTACTGGTGCCGCGCGGCGTAGCCGGAGCGGGAAGCAAATCTATGACTGTAGGGAAGTGGAACGCCAGTATCTCGCGGATAGCTTGTTCGGTGCCGCGCGCGTCGGTTGGGATGTTGGGTGCAGCGGCGGTCAGGTCCG
>NZ_JBFWJQ010000121.1:0-7368 GCF_050253115.1 Syntrophotalea sp. | reverse complement strand
AAAAACCCATTAGGTGGTTGTGACGACCCCGTTATGTTATTTTTTACCATTTTTTTTTTTTGTTTTATTTTCTTTCATGGTTTTTCGTTTGAATAAAAGTGATGTCTTGTTTTAATATTGATATAAAAACGACTCTCACCCCCAAGGAGGAACAGATGTTTGAACTCGCTGAAAAAATCATGCTGACCGGCATGGGCGCCCTTTGTATGACTCAGAAAAAGGCAGAAGAGTTGGCCAATGAGATGAAAGAGCGCTTCAACATGACGGAAGAGGAAGGCAAGGCATTTATCGAAAAAATGCAGCAGAACTTCGAGCAGTCCCAGCAGAAACTCGAGGAAATGGCCCAGCAGGAAGTTCGTCGTGCCGCTGAACGCGTCGGCATGGTCACCCGCGAGGAATTCGAGCAACTCCAGCAACGCATTCAGCAGCTGGAGCAAACTCTGGCGTCCTCACAGAAATGATCTGCCTTGGTGACACAGCGATTCTGAAAAAATGCTGACTTTCGCGCGGATCAACCGCAACATCCGTTCGATCAAACGCTACCGCTATATTCTCGGTATCCTGATCAAGTACGGCTTCGGACATGTTGTCGAACAGCTCAATATCGACTATTACCTCGAATTGGGCCGACGCATCGTCACGCTCGGCACGGCCTCCAAAAACATCGACCGCTTCAGCCAGGCCGAGCGGTTGCGGCTGGCCATGGAGGAGTTGGGACCGACGTTTGTCAAACTGGGCCAGATCCTCTCCACCCGCCCCGATGTCATCCCCCGTGAATTTATCGAAGAATTCCAAAAGCTGCAGGACAAAGTCCCTGCAGTTCCCGTTTCCGAGTTGCGCGAGCAGGTGCACCGCGAACTGGGGATGTATTTCGATGAAATCTTCGCAGAATTCGATTCGGAACCCATTGCTGCCGCATCCATCGCCCAGGTTCATCACGCCCGCCTAAACAGCGGCGAGGAAGTGGTGGTTAAAATCAGGCGTCCTGGAATCGTTGAAACGGTTGAAACCGATCTCGACATTATGGCGGGGCTCGCCTTTCTGGTGGAGCGACATCTGCCCGGCGGCGAACTCTACGACCCGACCGGTCTGGTCAAAGAATTCCGCCGCACCATTTACAGAGAAATGGATTTTGCCCGGGAAGGTCACACGGTCGATCGTTTCCACGCCAATTTTGAAGAAGACCCGACAGTTTACGTTCCCCATGTCTTCTGGGACTTCACTGGAGAAACAGTGCTGACCATGGAATATATCGAGGGGATCAAAGTATCAGACCTGGAATACCTCAAAGAGCAGGGCTACGACCTGGCGACCATTGCCCGGCGGGGGGCCGATTCATTCCTCAAACAGGTTCTGGTTCATGGCCTGTTTCATGGAGACCCCCACCCGGGAAATTTTTTCATCCTGCCCGACAATGTCATCTGCCTGCTGGACTACGGGATGGTGGGACGTCTCGACGAACCGCTCAAGTACCGCCTGGTCGATCTGCTCTCTGCCGTATTGCAGCGCGATGTCGATCGTATTATCTCGTTGATGCTCTATTCCGGAGATATCAGCGATGAAACCGACCTCAAAAGCCTGCGGCGCGATCTGTCCGAATTCATCGACGATTATTATGAAACACCCTTGGGAGAACTCAACGTCGGTCGCCTTCTGATGGAATTCGTCGACCTGATGAACGCGTATCGCATCAAGTTCCCATCGGACCTGATGCTGCTGGCCAAGGCACTGGTCACTATGGAGGGGATCGGCCGTCAACTCGACCCCGAATTCAACATGATCGAGCATCTGCGGCCGTTTATGGAAAAACTGATTCGCGAGAGATTGTCGCCTGGCAATGTTTCCAAAGAAGTTCTAGGGGTGCTGCAGTCCTATGGGTCCCTGTTCAAGACCCTGCCGCGGGACTTGAAGGAGTTCATCAATCGGGTCAACCGCAACAAGTTCAAGATCGACCTTGAACACCGCGGTCTCGAAAAGCTGATGAACGACCTCGACAAGGCCAGCAACCGCCTGTCATTTTCCCTGCTGATCGGTTCTCTGATCGTGGGCAGTTCCCTGGTCATTCAATCGGACAAGGGTCCACAGTTTTTCGGCTTTCCCGTTCTGGGAATTTTCGGGTACACTATCGCCGGCTTCCTCGGCCTCTGGCTCGCTTTCGCCATTTTACGTTCAGGGCGACTTTAACCCCTCCAATGTTCCTCATGGTCGCAGCTACTTGTGTCCATCATACCACAGACTCTGGATGCAGAGTTGCAACACTGCCCCTTACCCATGCCGCAATAAATCTTTTTCCTTCTTATTTTTCAAGCACTTACGCAACAAACAAAATATGGCAATATATTTGCATTATATTTGATCCTGAAAGCGCACGCACTGTTGTACCAGGAGGAAGATTTGCTTTTTCAACGGACTCTCGCCAATCCCGTCGCCATCTCAGGCATCGGCCTTCATTCCGGCCGCTGCATCACCATGCACCTGCGGCCTGCCGAAGCGGGAACAGGCATTTTATTTCATCGCTCCGAAGGCGAGCGCACCGTAACCATTGAGGCTCATGTCTCCAATGTGGTTGACACCAGGCTTGCGACCGTCATCGGCAAAAACGGCCTTAGCGTCTCAACGGTTGAACACCTGCTCGCCGCCCTCAGTGCCCTGGGCATCGATAATCTTCACATTGATATCGATGGCCCCGAAGTGCCGGCGATGGACGGCAGCGCCGCCCCTTTTGTCGATCTGCTGGAAGATGCGGGGCTGCGCAAGCTCAATCGCGGCCGCAAGTTCCTGGCGATTCGGGAGCCTGTTTCACTGGTCGACGGTGAAAAGAGAGTTTCTCTGATCCCCTCGCGTTTTTTTCGCGTGTCCTTTGATATTGCCTTCGATCACCCGAGCATCGCGCTGCAGAATTATTCCTTCAAGCATTCCTCCCGCCAGTTCCGCAAGGAGATTGCACCTGCTCGAACCTTTGGGTTTCTGCAGGAAGTCGAATACCTCAAGACCAACGGTCTGGCACGCGGCGGATCCCTTGACAATGCGATCGTGGTTGACGACAACGGCGTTCTCAACCCTGAAGGACTTCGCTTCCCCGACGAGTTCGTGCGACACAAAATTCTCGACAGCATCGGGGATTTCAGCCTCATCGGCTATCCGATCCTCGGTCACATCAAAGCTTACAAGGCCGGTCACGATATCAACAACAAAATGGTTCAAAAAATACTTGCAACTTCGGAGTGTTACAAACTCGTTGAGTTCTCCGATGAAACCCTCCGGGCCGCGCAGGCCGGTCCCTATCCCGCCTTTGTCGGAGATCTGCTCCCCTCCAAAGCATAAATCGAGATCCTTTTTTATCTCTGCTTGACCAAAGCGGCCTCAATGGCCGCTTTTTTTATTCTTCTGCCCTTGCATATCAGGGAAAACATCAAATAAACTGGAATCTTATTTTGTATTATGGGGAATAGGATGACAGGCTCTAAAAAACAACGGACACCCCAACGGGTCGAATACCGCAAGCGCCGCCGAGAGTTGGGGCTTATCCTTTTAAGCCTGCTGCTGGTGTTTGCCTTGACTCAATACGAATCCCGCCTTCTCGAGCTGACGTCCGAGGTTTCTCTGGTCAACAGCATCCTCGTATTGGCCCTGATTAACGTCAATATTCTACTGATCATTCTGTTTTTCTTTCTGGTTTTCCGCAATCTATTCAAACTTATCCTTGAACGAAGGCGCGGCGTGCCGGGAGCACACATCCGCAGTAAGTTGGTCGCTGCGTTCGTGGCCCTGTCACTGGTGCCAACGATGCTTCTTTTCTTCGTTTCCGCCGGCTTTATCACCAATACCATTGAAAACTGGTTCAACAATCAGATCGAGAATTCCCTGCAGGAGTCCCTCGAGGTCGCTGAAACCTACTACAAAAATTCCGCGTCCAACGCCCTTTATTATGGAGAACAACTGGCGCGCATCATCAAGCGCGACAAACTGCTCAACGAAGCAAACCTGGAACAGCTCAAGGAATTTATCCAGGAAAAGCAGCTCGAGTACAATCTGGGCATCGTAGAAGTTTTTTCCTCCACCTATGAAGAACTCGTCCGGGTGAGCAACCCTTCTGTGCCCGCCGCAGATTTCACTGATCCCGGCTCCGATGCAATCCGTGAAGCCCTTCAGGGCAATCGATTCACCCGCATAACGCCTGTGGGGAAAGCCGATCTGATCCGCGGCATTGTTCCCGTCTACTCCAACTGGAACCCCGAGGATGTCGTCGGCGTCGTCGTTGTCAACTACTATGTCCCTTATTCCCTGGTCAGCAAAATGAAAGAGATTAAATCCTCTTTCGAGCAGTACAAAGGCACCAAGCTGCTCAAGGGCCGCATCCAGATGGGGTACGTAGTCGTTCTGCTGCTGATCGCACTTGTGATCATTTTTCTCGCTACGTGGTTCGGCTTCCATCTGGCGCGGGGCATCACAGTGCCGATACAGGAACTGGCAGTGGCCACCAATCGCATCGCCCAGGGTGATCTCGATGTGCGCATCGAGGTCGACAGCGACGATGAAATCGGCACTCTGGTGGATGCTTTCAACACCATGACTGCAGACCTGCGCCGCAGCCAGAAAAGTCTCCAGGCGGCCAACCGCGAACTGCAGTCATCAAATCACGAACTGGATCAACGTCGGCGTTACATGGAGATCGTGCTGCGCAATATCACTGCCGGGGTCGTGGCGGTGGACCGCGGAGGCTTTCTCACTACAGTCAACAAGTCGGCGGAAAAACTTCTGAACACCAGTGCTTCAAAAGTGCTGGGCAAAAATTTCCGGGAGGTGCTTGAGCCGGAATACCTTCCCCTGGTCAAGGACATCCTGCGGGATCTGATGGAAACGGGCAAGGATCATGTCAGCAAACAGGTGACGATTCCCATTCAGGAGAACAAGTTGACCCTGATGGTCAACGTCACAACCCTGCGTGACGAGAACGGCGAATTTATGGGCACCGTCGTGGTTTTCGACGATTTGACTCAGTTGATCAAGGCCCAGCGGATGGCGGCATGGCGTGAAGTCGCCCGTCGCATTGCCCATGAAATTAAAAATCCGTTGACGCCGATTCAACTCTCCGCGCAACGCCTGCGCCGCCGTTATCTTGAAAAATTCAACAGGGACGATACGGTTTTCGATGAGTGCACGGGAATGATCATCCGGCAGGTCGACGAGTTGAAGAACCTGGTCAACGAGTTCTCCAATTTTGCCCGGATGCCGGCCAGCCGCCCGACTCCGAACAACCTGAACCAGATTGTCGCCGAAGCACTTATTCTGTTTGAGGAAGGGCACAAAGAAATCGATTTCTCTTTCGATCCCGATCCCGAGGTGCCGGTTTTCAACCTGGATCGCGATCAGATCAAGCGATCGGTTATCAATCTGATCGACAACGCTGTCGGTGCGATGGACCAGCCTGGAGCGATACACCTGGAGACGCACTTCAACCACGAACTGCAAATGGTCACCCTCACAGTCAAAGACACTGGTTGCGGCATTGCTCCGGAAATTAAGTCTCGCCTTTTCGAGCCTTATTTCTCCACCAAAAAAACAGGCACCGGACTGGGGCTGGCCATTGTCTCTACGATTATTTCCGACCACAATGGATATATCCGGGTCAGAGATAATCGCCCTAAAGGGACCCAATTCATCATTGAACTCCCGATCACGGACAATTCGTCCCAATCACGCTCGTTCAACGGGTGATTTTTTAAATACAGGACTTCACAACATGAAAACAATACTGATCATTGATGACGAAGACAGTATCCGCTTCAGCCTTGACGGCATCCTGCAGGACGAGGGATTTCGCCCTGTGTTTGCCTCTAACGGCGAAGAAGGACTTGAAAAAATACGAGAGGAAAACCCCGACCTGGTTCTGCTCGATATCTGGATGCCTGGCATAGACGGTCTTGAAACTCTGCGGCGCGCCAAGGAGCAATGGCCGGAGCTGCTGGTGGTCATGATGAGCGGCCATGGAACGATTGAAACCGCAGTCAAAGCTCTGAAGATGGGCGCGTATGATTTTATTGAAAAACCATTGGCGCTGGAGAAAGTTCTTCTCTGCGTCCAGAATGCCCTGAAAATGGGGCAACTTCTTGAAGAAAACCGTAACCTGAAGGCCCGGATTGCCAAAGATTACGAAATGATAGGCGAGAGCCCTCCCATTGCCGAACTCAAACAACAGATTTCCATTGCCGCCCCGACCAATGGATGGGTGCTGATTACTGGTGAGAATGGGACAGGTAAAGAACTGGTGGCCCGTGCCATCCACAATTTGTCCAACCGTCGCGAGAAGCCGTTTGTCGAAGTGAACTGTGCTGCAATCCCCGAGGATCTGATCGAATCAGAACTTTTCGGCCATGAAAAAGGTTCATTTACCGGCGCCACGACGCAGCGAAAAGGAAAATTCGATCTGGCGAACGAAGGAACGCTGTTCCTTGACGAAATTGGGGATATGAGCCTGAAGACCCAGGCAAAGGTATTGAGGATTCTCCAGGAGAGGAAATTCGAGCGTGTCGGAGGGACTCGGACGATCGAAGTCGACGTTCGAGTTATTGCGGCAACCAATAAGAATCTTGAAGAAGAGATGCAGAAGGGCAGTTTCCGCGAAGACCTTTTTTATCGCCTCAATGTCCTCCCCTTCCACGTGCCGTCGCTGCGCGAGCGCAGAGAGGACATTGCACCGCTCGTCAAGCATTTCCTCGCTCATTTCTCCCGCCAGGAGAGCCGTGAGGATAAGACCATGGCCCCGGACGCCATGAAGGTATTGCAGAATTATTCCTGGCCCGGGAATGTCCGCGAGTTGAAAAACCTCATAGAGCGGCTGGTGATCATGACGCCCGGCAACAAAATCAGGCTCGAGGATCTACCTGCCAACCTGACCAGTAAGCAGAATTCATCGTTCTCGTCCGGTCTTGCCGGCAGCGCGCTGAATGCAGGCAATTTCAGAGAAGCAAAAGAAGAATTCGAGCGGGAGTATATCCTGAGAAAACTTCAGGAAAATGAATGGAACATTTCGCGCACTGCGGAAGATATCGACCTGGAGCGGTCCAATCTCCACCGCAAGATAAAGACTCATGGGATCGAGTTGAAGAAGTAAAAGTCGCAAGGACATAAGTCGATCACACGCTCACTTTCAGCAATGATCGGCTTTTGTCGGCAGATATTGCGTTTTCTGAAGAGCCTTAACGAAAAAAAAGCCCACCTTGCAAAAAGATGGGCTCTAAAAAAATATTCCGGCGGCGACCTACTTTCCCACATAGTTACCCATGCAGTATCATCGGCGCTGTAGGGCTTAACTTCTGTGTTCGGGATGGGAACAGGTGTGACCCCTACGCTATCGCCACCGAAAAC
>NZ_JBFWJQ010000120.1:0-7578 GCF_050253115.1 Syntrophotalea sp. | reverse complement strand
ATAGAATGCGCGACACGACAGGGATACGGGGTGGATATGCAAGAGTTAAAAATCGGGACGCCGTATCCCTGGCATGGCCCGCGTGATGCCTGATGTTTCTGACAGGCTATCAAACCCGCTAAAGGTAAGGGATTTGCCCGTATTTGTCAATCGTGCAGCAGGGCAAGCCAGACTGCCGGGCTACCATTGCCTTCACTCGGTCTGCAGACATTGGGCGGTTGCCGTCAAGGCTTTGCGGATTTTTTCGAGGGCATTTTTTTCCAGTTGCCGGACTCTCTCGCGGCTGATGCCGTAGTCGTCCGCCAGTGCCTGCAGGGTGCTTGGTTCATCCTTGAGGATACGCTCCTTCACGATGCGCCGTTCCCTTTCGTTCAACAGTTCCATGGCGTTATGTACCCGGGACTTTGCGAGGCGGTTTTCCTGATATCTGATGAGCTGTTCCTCCTGGTTTTCCCGATCGTCCGCCAGGGCGTCGAGCAGGCTGAAATCTTCGCCCTCCACCAGGTTGACATCCAGGGAGGTGTCGCGGCCGGCCATGCGGCGGCCCATCTCCTCGACCTCCTCATCGCGGACGTTGAGCTGTTCGGCAATGGTTTGAGTGTCCTCATTGCCGGTCAGGCGTCGTATGGCGCTGCGCGCCTGGTTGAGCTTGAAGAACAGCTTCTTCTGCGCCTGGGTGGTGCCGATTTTGACCAGCGACCAGTTGCGGATGATGAAGTTGTGGATGTAGGCTCTGATCCACCAGACAGCATAGGTGATAAAGCGCAGGCCGCGTTCCGGTTCATATTTCTTCAGGGCTTTCATCAGGCCGATATTGCCTTCCTGGATGAGGTCCAGCAGCTTCAGTCCGTAGCCGCGATATTCGTGGGCGATTTTGACCACGAAACGCAGATTGGCGCAAATCAGGCGCTGGGCGGCTTGGATGTCCTCATTCTTGCGATAGGCGCAGGCCAGACGGAACTCCTCGTCCCGGGACAGCAGATCGAACTGGCGGATCTGGGCGATATAGAGAGACAGGTTGTCTGAAGGGATCGGCAGCGACAAATTACTCATGCTATCCATCTCCTGAAAGGCAGGAACAATTGTTAGCACTCCAAGGTTGTGAGTGCTAATTTTATAACAGATTCCGGCTTCGGGTTCAAGCCCGGTGTGCGGGAAGTCCTGCCGAAAAAGCCGTCGGGGCCGAGCGAGTTGACAGGGAGGGGGCGCCGCCCCATAATGGCCCCTGTCTGGTTGCCAGGGAAACGTGAAAAGGCGAAAAGCATGGAATCCGCTTTAAAACAATTTACGGAAATGACCCGCTGGGCACGGCTGCTGCTGCAGCCCGCGCTGGTTGCGGGCGGGTTGGCCGTTGATCTTACCGCCGGCAATGGACACGACACCCTGTATCTCTGGCAAAAAGTGGGCCCCGGGGGAACGGTCGTGGCATTCGACCTGCAAAAGCGGGCGCTGGAAAATACCGCCAGGCGGTTACGTAGCGCGGGGGCGTTTGTGGCCTGTCAGACCCCTGCCACGCTTGTTGAAAGGGCATCGGCCGGTGTGTTTCTGGTGGAAGGCTGCCACTCGCGCCTGTCCTCGGTATTGCGGGAAGAACCGCTGGCCGTGGTTGCCAATCTCGGCTATTTGCCGGGCGGAGACCACGCTTTGGTGACCCGCCGGGAAACTACCTTGGCGGCCCTGCAAGCGGCGGCAGCATGCCTGGCGGCCGGCGGGCGCCTGGTCGTGACCGCTTATCCGGGTCATGGTGGCGGCGAGGAGGAAAGCCGGGCCGTACAGGATTTTTTCGCCGGCCTCGATCCCCATCGGTGGGTGGGGCTGAATCTTCGCAACATCAACCGTTGCCATGCCCCCTTTTTGCTGGTGGCTGAAAAAAGAACCGGCGGCGCCTGATGCCGTAGCGCCTGCATTGGGCGACGAGCGGCCGGCCTGCTCACTGCACAAAGGAACTTACTTCATAAATCAAAGGTTTGCCATGTACCCCGATCCGCTGGATATTTTGAGGCGCGTTTTCGGTTTTCAGTCCTTTCGCCCCCTGCAGGAAGAGATCATCCGCCGGCTCGTTGCCGGTCGGGATGCCTTTGTGCTGATGCCGACCGGCGGAGGGAAGTCTCTCTGCTACCAGCTGCCGGCGTTGATGCGCAAGGGGGTCGCCATTGTCGTGTCGCCGCTGATATCCCTGATGAAAGATCAGGTCGATGCGTTGCGCGTTAATGGTGTCCGCGCCGCCTACTACAACTCCTCCCTTGCCTCCGCGGAGGCCCGCCGGGTGCTGGCCGATCTGCACGGGGGGCGCCTCGAACTGTTGTATATCGCCCCGGAGCGCCTGATGGGGTCCGGTTTTCTGGAGAGACTGGCGGATATCGATGTCGCGCTGTTCGCCGTCGACGAGGCGCATTGCATTTCCCAGTGGGGGCACGATTTCAGGCCGGAGTATATTCAACTGGGCCAGCTGCGCCGGCATTTTCCCGAGGTTCCTCTCGTCGCACTGACCGCGACTGCCGATGCACAGACCCGCCAGGATATTTTGGCGGGTCTCGGGCTGTCCCGTGAGGATAGCTTCATCACCAGCTTCGATCGTCCCAACATTCGATATACGGTGCTGGAAAAGCACCAGCCGGCCCGGCAACTGGCGACCTTTCTTGCCGCGCACGGCGGTGAGGCCGGAATTGTCTACGCGCTGAGCCGCAAGCGGGTGGAGGAAGTGGCCACCCGTTTATGCGATGCGGGGATCTCGGCAGCGCCATATCATGCCGGCCTGGCGGATGGCGAAAGAAACCGTGTGCAGGAGCTGTTCCTGCGGGACGAACTGCAGGTTGTGGTGGCAACGGTGGCGTTTGGCATGGGTATCGACAAATCGAATGTTCGCTTCGTGGTGCATTACGACATGCCCAAGAATATCGAAGGCTATTATCAGGAAACCGGGCGCGCCGGGCGCGATGGCCTGCCGGCGGAGGCTCTGCTGTTGTTTGGTTACGGGGATGTGGCATTGTGCCGGGGCCTGATCGAAAAAGGCGGCAACGAGGAACAGAACCGCATCGAACTGCACAAGCTCAACGCCATGGCGGCGTTCGCCGAAGCGCTTACCTGCCGGCGCCGCGTGCTGCTGGGGTATTTCGGGGAGCAGACGACGGAAGATTGCGGCAACTGTGATATTTGTCTTCAGCCCCCGGAATCCTACGACGCCACCGAGGACGCGCGCAAAGCCCTGTCCTGTGTGTACCGCGTCGGGCAGCGTTTTGGTGCCGGGCATGTTATCGACGTGCTGCGCGGTGCCGACAGCGATCGTATCAAGCGACTTGGGCACGATCGGCTGTCGACCTACGGCATCGGCGCCGATGTCAGCCGGGACGTTTGGGGCAGCCTGCTGCGGCAGTTGGTGCATCACGGTTACCTGTATCAGGACGTAGGCAATTACTCCATATTGCGTTTGACTGAAAAAGCACGGCCGTTGCTGCGCGGAGAGACCTCGCTGCGGTTGGCCAGGCCGCGAATCAGGGTGCGTGCGGTCCGCAGTGCCGCACCGCGCAATGCCGCGGGCTGGTCCTACGATGAAGGCTTGTTTGAAGCCTTGCGCACATTGCGCAAGCGGCTGGCCGATCGTGAGCAGGTGCCCCCTTTCGTCGTGTTTTCGGATGCCACGCTTGCGGAAATGGCCGCCAGACGGCCGCGGGATGCGGCAGGGTTGCTGAGCGTCAACGGTGTCGGTCAACGCAAGCTGGAGCGCTATGGCGAGGATTTTCTGGCGTTGCTCATCGATTATTGAGGCATGCCGCCGGACAAGGCGGATTCCGCGTTGGGAGAAGGCAGGCGCTTGAAGGGATATGAAAAATGAAAATTGTTTCGTTCAATGTCAACGGAATTCGCGCCCGCCTTCACCAGTTGCAGGCCGTGATCGAAAAACATGCGCCCGATATTATCGGCCTGCAGGAAACCAAGGTGCCGGACGGGGATTTCCCCGTCGAGGCCATCCGCGAAATGGGTTATCACGTAACATATCATGGGCAGAAGAGCCATTACGGCGTTGCCCTGATGTCCCGTCAGGTTCCGGTCGAAGTAGTCAAGGGTTTGCCGGGCGATGCCGCTGACAGCCAGCGACGCCTTGTCGGTGCCGCCTATGACACGGGTGGCGGTGCTCCGGTGTGGGTGTTCAGCGCCTATTTTCCCCAGGGAGAGTCGCGCCACAACGCTGTCAAGTTCACTGCCAAGCAGCGATTCTATCTTGAGCTGTACCAGTATCTGCACGACAGGTTTGAAGCGCGCGATGCGCTGATTCTCATGGGAGACGCCAATGTTGCGCCGGCGGATGCTGATGTGGGCATCGGCGAGGATAACGTCCGGCGCTGGCTGCGCACCGGTAAATGCAGCTTCCTGCCCGAAGAGCGGGATTGGTTGCAGCGCCTGCTCGACCTTGGGCTGGCTGATACCTTTCGCAGCTGTCATGGCTCGCTGACGGATTGTTTCAGCTGGTTCGATTACCGCAGCCGCGGTTTTGAAAGAGATCCGCGACGGGGGTTACGCATCGATCTGGTTCTCGCCGGTGGCGGTTTGATCGAGAAATGCAGTGCCGCCGGCATCGATTACGAGATCCGCGCCATGGACAAACCGTCCGATCATTGCCCCGTGTGGGCCGATATCGATATCAGCCTTGCGGGGTGAACCGTCCGGTTCCTGTTGTTTGTCGCAAATGCTGGGTGCCCAGAGCCGGGCAGGCCATACCTGGCGAGTGCATGTAACCCGAAGGGTCGAATTACTTTTTGGTCGTTGCGTAAACGCTCAGCTCGACCCGCCGGTTGCGTTGTCGTCCCCTGGCGGTGGCGTTGTCGGCGACAGGAAGGCTTTCACCGAAGCCCCTGGCAACGAGGCGAGAGGCCTGGACACCGAACTTTTCAATCAGGTATTTGCGTACGCTGTCGGCGCGGCGCTGCGACAGGGTGAGATTGTAGGCCGCCGAGGCGCGCGAATCCGTGTGCCCGGCGATGAGGATGCGCGCACCGGGGTGCTTGCGGATAAATGCGGCGCCGCGTTTGAGTTCGGCATGGTAACGGGGCGCGATGTCGGCTTTGCCGGTTTCGAACTCGATGGCCAGCGTCATGGAGGCGGCGCAGCCGTGTTTGTCGACCATCAGGCCAGTCGTGGTGCCGGGGCATCTATCGTTGGCATCGGCGATGCCATCGCCGTCGCTGTCGGCGCTGCATCCTTTTTCATCGACGGGCAATCCCTGCGGCGTTCCGGGGCATCTGTCGAGGGAATCGGGCACGCCGTCGCCATCTTTGTCCGATGGGCAGCCCTGCCGGTTGACGCTGGCCGATCTTGGGGTCCTGGGGCATTTGTCGCGGTAATCGGGGACCCCGTCAGCGTCGCCGTCCAGGGGGCAGCCGAGCCTGTCGACCGGCACCCCCAGGGGGGTGTCGGGGCAGGCGTCATTGGCATCGATGACGCCGTCTTTGTCGCTGTCCTTGGGCGTGGTTCTGACCGGGGGCTTCTGCTGATTGCCGAACAGGTAGGTAAGTCCGGCTGAATAGATGAAGTTGTTTTCCGGGTCGCCAAAGGCGAACACATGGCGCAGGTCGCCCCGTAGCGCCAGGCTGTCGGTAAAGAAATATTTCAGGCCGATGCCGTAGTTGAGCAGAAAATCGGTTTCGCTGCCGCCGTGGTCCGGATTGAGAGTCGTGCCGCCAAGGCCTCCGGCAAGATAAGGCACGAGGCTGCTTTCCGGCATGAAATGGTACAGAGCGTCGAGGCGATATGCCAGCCCGTCGGCATTGCCGCTTTGATCATGGCCGAGGTCGGCGTTAAAATAGTTGAGCACAAACTCGGTGCTCCAGCTGTTCGTCAGGTTGTAGCCCAAGCCGAGGCTGTAGGTCAGCGCATCGTCATAAGGCTGGTCGCCTTCGAATATATACCCTCCAAGCATGGGACTGACGGTAAAGGTTTTTCTGGCGCGGGCAGCCGCGAGGCCGGACAGGGGCGGCAAGCAGAGCAGGGCCGCGCACAGAAGGCCCGAAAGAGTGTAGAGAAACGTTTTTTTCATAGAAGCCCTCCCGATGTCAGGCAACGGGAAAGTAATCCGCGAAACGATGAATGGAATGATTTCAACATATTAACATTTCGTGCTTTTAATTCAAGGATGAAACTCGGTGAAAATCCAAGCACCTTCAATGGGAAACTGCCGTCAGGCTCCCCCGGATGACAAAATCCCTGCAGGGCGGATGGTCCGACGCGGCACAAGCGCAAGTAAACCGCACTCAGGATATCATCAAAGCCATGCGTCCGGAAAGTGAAATGTTCATCCGTTCAGGTTTCGTTGTGCGTTTCGGTGGAGTACACAACAAGGGGTTTCCTGGTGTGGTTGCGCCAGGATTGCCATGCCTTCTATCTCTTGACCGCAGCCTGGGGCTGCATTAAATTGATCGCCATTTCCGGATGAATTCAGTGCTGTTTCCGGATGAAAACCAGGTTACAAGGAGTTTTTATGACCATAAAACACCCCCCCGCCGGTGGGAAAAAGGATCTGGCACCGGGCGAGTCTTCCGCGTTGCATTTGCATGGGCAGGCTTTTCATGCGTTGTCGCTTGAGCAGCAGCGGGAACAACTGCGCCTTGCCGACGCTTCCATGCGTTATCGCATGATTCTCGATGCGGCGGATGGTCGCGACCTGACACATTCGCTGGCGTCACAGGATCTGTTTTTGACCATCAAGGAGTTGGGGCGCGACGAGGTTCCCGAGCTTGTGGCCATGTCATCCGGAGAACAGCTGACGGCGTTTATCGATCTCGACTGCTGGAAAGGCGATCGCATCGACGCTCCCGAGGCCTTGCAATGGCTGGCGCTTGCCATGACCGAAGGCGAGGAAGCCGTACTGACGGCCGCTGCTGCAATCGATTTTGAATTGCTGGTACTGATTATGGCAAAATTCGTGCGTGTGCTGCGAGGGCCGGAAGCCTTTCACGATGAAGACAATCCGCCGGACCTGTCCAAATGTGTCGGTAGCTACGAAGTGGACTTCCTGCAGCAGAAGTACGCGCGCCTGGTGTCCAGCATTCTTGATTGTCTTTATCGACTCGACTCGGCCTTTTACATGCATCTGATGGAGGCCCTGCGCTGGGAGCTGCTTTCCAGTCTGGAGGAAAATGCTTACCAGGGGCGCTGTGAGCGTCTGCAGGATCTCGGCTTTCCCGACGCGCTGCAGGCGGCCGAAATTTACGCTCCCCTTGATCCGGCTACCTTCGAGGCGGCCAGTTATCGCCGCCATGCAACCGTGGACGGGACAGCTCCGGCGCCAGGGTTTGCTTTAAGTATAGTGCGGCGCGGGGATTTGCTGGGCCGGGTTTTGTCCATGGGGATCGGCGCGGCAACCGGTTGGGATCTTGTCTATCTGGCCAACAAGATGATGGTGGCCGACAGAATTGATTGCGGTGATCGGGATGCCTTGAAAACGGCCATGGACAAGGTTTACGGCTATCTCAACCTGGCGCTTGAACACCTCTGCCACAACGATGCGGAGCGGGCGGCCCAACTTCTCGAAAATTCTTATCTGCAGCCGCTTTTCCAGCTGGGTTACAGCCTCACGCTGTCCTT
>NZ_JBFWJQ010000119.1:0-7744 GCF_050253115.1 Syntrophotalea sp. | reverse complement strand
GGTCGAAAGCCAATGTCCCTCGCGGACAATCCGGCATCAGGGTCGGACTGTCCGCGAGGGTTCTTTTTTGGGGGGCCAGATAGCCGTGAAATCCATTGGTGAGTTTGCAGGAGCGAAGAGCAGCTTAAATATTGGAGATTTTGTCTTCTGCTTCCTTCTTGGCCGATTGGCTGGCAGGATGGAAATCGATATAGGCCAGCATGCCCGGAAATCTCTCCTTGAAGATGAGTTCGAGGAATTCATATTTGGGTATCTGCAATACTTCGGCGTATTCTTCCCATTTTTCCAGGGGGAAGGCAGCTCTGCCATTTTCGAGATAACCGATAAAATTTCCGTATCGATACCCGAGAGCTTTCCCGAGTTCCGATTGGGTCATCTTCAGTGCTTCCCGCCGTTTTTTTATTTCCGATCCGATCAGATTTTCCATAGCGCTACCGTCCAGACGATAGAAAAATTAATGTATGGCGTCGGCTTCAGAAAATCAGGGCCGGTGCATAAATCCGCCGCTTTTAGAAACAAAGTAACAAAGTAATTGCTCGCCGTCAAGGATCATTAGCCTTCAAGGCAAGCGGCCTTGTGCGCGCAGGTTTACAGGCACAGTTGTTTCTGGTCCGAGGTTATCGCCTTGCGAATAGCCTGCAAAAGGCGGCCCTTGATGTAGGGTTTGGCCACGAAACCCTTGATTTTATCCCTGATGTCGCGGTTATGGATGAAGTTTTCCGTCAGGTAGGCGCTGGCCACGAGTATCTTGGCATCGGGGTCGATGCCCAGCAACTCGCCGATGCATTTTTCGCCGCCCATGCCCGGCATGATGAGATCCATGATGACCAGCCGGATGTCGTCCCGCCGCTGGCAATAGATTTCGTAGGCCTCTTTTCCGGACTGGGCTTCCAGAACCGTGTAGCCATAGCTGTGCAGATATTCCCGGCCGCGATGCAGGATGTAAGGGTCGTCGTCCACCAGCAGGATGGTTTCGTGCCCGCCAATGGGAAAGCGGATGATCTGGTGGTCGACACGGGTGGCTGGCAGCATGATTGAAATGCAGGCGCCTTTTTCGGCGTTGTTGCCGCAGGTGATGTGGCCTGAATGGTTCTTGACGAAGTTGTAAACGGTCGTCAGGCCCAGGCCGGTGCCCTGTCCCGGTTGCTTGCTGGTGTAGAAAGGCTCGAACAGGTGAATGAGATCCTGGTCGGACAACCCCGGTCCTTCATCGAGGACGCGCACCTGGATATATTCACCGGGACGCAGATTGGGGCGATTGGCGGCATAGGACGGGGTGGCGATGAAATTGCGGGTTTCGATGTGGATCGTGCCGCCATCCGGCATGGCGTCCTTGGCGTTGAGCAGCAGGTTCATGAATATCTGGAAGAGCTGGACCGGGTCGCCGTCCTTGACCTTGCAGTCGGCCTGCAGGGAAAGATCGAAGTCGATGCTGGAGGGCAGCAGGGCGCGCAGGGAGTGGGCGACCTGGTCGATGAGCTGGTTGATGTCGACGGACTGCCGGCAGCCGGGCTGGTCTTCGCGGAACATCAGCAGCCGCTGGGTCAGCTCGCTGGTTTTGATGACGGCCAGTTCGATTTCCTTGAGCTTGCCGTAAATGGGGCTGGTTTTATCTTCCGCGGCCAGCAGCAGCTCCACATTGGTGCCGATGATCTGCGCGAAGTTGTTGAAATCGTGCGCGACACCGGTGGCGAGGTTGGCAATGGCCTCCATCTTCTGCGAGTTGGCCAGCTCCAGCTGGGCCTTGCGCATGGCTTTTTCCGCCTCTTTCTGGGAGGTGATGTCGGTCATGTGCAGCAGCAGCGCCTGGCTGCCCTGCCAATCCATGGCGACGGCATTGGTCTGGACCCACCGGGTTTTTTGCGGATCGTTGACAATGCGGGTGCCTTCCAGCGGGGCGTCTGATGCGCCCTGCCGGGTTTGGTCGAGAAAAGCTCTGAAACTGGCCTGATCCTCGGGGTGAATGAACTGGAAAATATTCTGGTTGCTGCCAAAACCGTCAATGATCTTGCGGTTGGCAAACACGATGGTGTCGTTCTGCACCACCATGATGGCGCTGGCGGAATTTTCCACCACCAGGCGGTACCGCTGTTCCGATTTTTTCAGATGCTCGTTGGCCTGGTTCAGGCGCACCTGGCTCAAGCCCATCTCGCCGATGACGATGGCCAGCTTGGAAAAATAATCGGTGACCGATTTGACCTTGTCTTCGGAGAACACCGGAACTTTCAGCAGGGCCTGGATGTACGCGGTCTCGTCAAAGCCGAAATCGCGCGCCTGCTGCATGAAAAAGGCGATATCGGGCGGTTGCAGCAGAAATTGTCCCATGTAGAGATTGGCGATGTGTTCGCCCTGGATCCGGATCGGTGCGGCGGCTTCCATCAGACCGTTCTGACAGCGGTAGATGATGGTGTCGGTCAGGCTGTCTTTAAAATATTTGGGAGGCAGGCAGATGTCGCTTTCAATACAGCGCTGATGGGTGACGGGATGTTTTCGGTGGAAGTTTTCGCAGATTTCCTGCCAATTGCACTTGGTCCAGATGGTGCCGTCCACTCCGATGATGGCCGCGGTAATGCCCACCAGGTCGGAAAACCGCTGGGCCAGTTCCCTGATCTGGGAAATATCGAATATTTCCTCGAACCTGTACAGCATGGGCCCTCCGCTGAAAGATGCGTGCATTTTAGGGCTTGCCCGGATTTCAGAAAGAATCCTCGCGCCGTTGCGCTTGCCATGCGCGCCTGAACGTGTCCCGTTTGTGGTCTCGGGGCGTGTGGCAGGCAAGCGGCATTTAGGCCTTTAAACGCCTTAAGTATGGGCGCTATCGAACAACAAATCAAGTTGTTGGTTTTTGTGAAACACACCCGTTGTCCGGTGGTGGCTCTGCCATGTGCCCAGGGTGTGACAGCGACGGGCTGATATAACCTCGTTTTCGATGAAAAGACCGCTTGACAACCAAGTAATTGATTGGTAGGGTTTTTGAAAAGTAAGTAATTGGTTGAGTTGTTGGGACGCAAACCCCGCTTGGCCAACCTCATTGCGCGAGTGTCCCTGCAGAAAATCCGCATCGAGCATGTTGCAAGCTGTCGACAAGACGAGGAGGTAACTATGTATGACGCATCCGTAGTCAAGGAAACCGCAAAAGTCACTCTGGAAGGTTACGATCCCTATGACAAGGACTACGGGACCGGGACCTCCGGGCTGGAGGAAAATCCGTCTCCTTTTGCGCGCATCAATGCCTGGCGGCAGCAGTTTCTGGATACGCCCCTGGGCGTGTCCGCCGAGCGGGCTGTGTTGTGGACGGAAAAGTTCAAGGAAAACAGCAACAAGCCACATATCATCCGCTGTGCGGAGTGCTTTGCCCATGTGTTGAAAAATGTTTCCATCGAAATCGGCAAGTATGAGCTGGTCGCCGGCAACATGGCGGCGCCGCCGCGTTGCGCGCCGGTTTTTCCGGAGTTCTCCTACGAGTGGCTGGTCGAGGAGATGGACAACAAGCCCTTCGAAAAACGGCCCGGCGACCGTTTCCTGATTACCGAGGAAACCAAGCAGCAACTGCGGGATATCCGCGAATTCTGGAAGAATCGGACAGTGCACGACCTGGCCAAATCCCTGATGCCGGCAACCGCCCTTAAAGGCACCGGTTCCTACGGCAAGGGCATCTACCTGCTCGGCAACTATTTCTTTGGCGGGGTGGGGCACACGTCGGCCCGCTATGAGAAGATCTATGAACTGGGTTGGAAGGGGCTGCAGGACAAGATCGACAGCAAACTGTCCGAACTGGATCCGTGCGACCCGTCGGTGCTGGACAAAATTCAGTTCTATCAGGCGCAGCTCATCTGCCTGGACGGCATCATGACCTATTGCCGCCGTTATGCGAACCTCGCGCGCCAGATGGCACCCGCGGCTGAAGGCGAGCGCAAGCAGGAGCTTTTGCAGATGGCGGATAACCTGGACTGGATCGCCGAGAACCCGCCGCGTTCCTTCTGGGAGGCCCTGCAACTGTGGTGGATGCTGACCGTGGTTATCACCATCGAGGGCAATGGCCATTCCATCCACTGGGGACGTTTCGATCAGCATCTCTATCCCTTCTTCCGCAAGGACATGGCCGAAGGGAAAATCACCAAGGACTTTGTCCAGGAACTGATCGAGGGGGCCTGGATCAAGATCAGCGAGCTGACCAAGATCCGAGACGAAGGTTCTACCAAGGCTTGCGGCGGCGTGGAGCTGGGCGGGCCTTCCTTGACCATAGGCGGGCAGACTCCGGAAGGTGAGGACGCCACCAACGAACTGTCTTTCATGTGCGTCGACGCCATGGCGCATGTGCGCCTCAATGCCCCCTGGCTGACCAGCCGCTGGCACGCCAACTCGCCCCGCGAATGGTGGGTCAAGGTTACCAAGGTGGCCAAAATGGGGCTGGGCATGCCGTCCTTCTTCAATGACGAAATCATCATCCCGTCCATGGTGAACCGCGGTCGCACTATCGAGGACTCGCGGGATTACGGCGCGCTGGGCTGTGTGGAGCCCAACTCCGAGGGGCGCGAATACGGCTGGCACGACGCCGCGTTTTTCAATATGAACAAGGTTCTGGAGCTGGCCATCAACAACGGCAAGTGCACCGGCTGCAGCGCCGCGTGCCCCATGTACGATCAATGTGTCGGCGCCGGCGAGACCCTTGGCCTGCAGACCGGATCGCTGGCGGATTTCAGCAGCTTTGACGAGGTCCGGGAGGCCTACGACAAGCAGATGAAGTACTGGGTCGACCGGCTGGTGATGGCGGAATGCGCCATGGATGTGGCGCATCAGACCCGCAAGCCGCTGCCTTACCTGTCCCTGCTGGTCGAGGATTGCATCGACAAGGGCAAGGACGTGACCGCCGGTGGAGCGCGTTACAATTTCATCGGTCCCCAGGGGGTCGGCGTGTCCAACGTGGCCGACGGCCTGAGCGCCATCAAAAAGCTGGTGTTCGAAGACAAGAAGATCTCCGGGGCCGACCTGCTCGATGCCCTGGAAAAGAACTGGGAAGGTTATGAGCCCATCTATGCCCTGATCAACAGCGCCAAGGTGCCGCATTACGGCAACGATGACGAAGAGGTCGACGACCTGGCCCGCTGGGGCGCCAAGTGCTACTGCAAACACCTCGAACGCCGCCCCACACCGCACGGCGGGGAGTTCCAGGCCGGTCTCTATCCGGTGTCGGCCAACGTACCTTTCGGCGCCATCACCCAGGCCAGCCCCGACGGCCGCAAGGCGGGTGAGCCGGTCGCCGACGGCGTGTCTCCGGTGCACACCAGCCGTGGCTCTCACGACGTCTCCGGGCCGACGGCGGTGGTCAAGTCCGTTTCCGCCCTGGATCACGGCATCGCCTCCAACGGCACCCTGCTCAACATGAAGTTCAGCCCGTCAACCCTGGCCGGGGAGACGGGGGATGAAAACTTCATCGGCATGATGAAAGTCTATTTCCAGCGCAAGGGCATGCACAACCAGATCAACGTCATCAGCCGTTCCGTGCTGGAAGATGCCATGGATCATCCGGAAAAATACAAGGGACTGATCGTGCGCGTAGCTGGCTACAGCGCCTTTTTCACCGAACTGGATCCCAGCGTGCAGCGTGATATTCTGGAACGAACCGAGCTGGAATTCTGATGTCAGCGCGATTGCCGGGCCGTACAGCCGGCCCGGCAATCCTGTATCAAGGCCATCGCCAGGGGGCATACGATGAAGATGAATTTGAAGACGGCGTTGCGCATGATCAGCGCAAGTCAGGAAAAAGCCGAACAGCTGGGGGTGCCGGTATCCATTGCGGTGGTGGATGCAGGGGGCAATCTCGTGGCCCAGCACCGCATGGACAACGCCATGCTCATCAGTCAGTTTTTGTCTCTGAACAAGGCCTATACCTCGGTCGCCACCACCATGCCTACGGAGGAATTGGCCCGGCATACCCAGCCTGGCGGACCTTTCTTTGGCGTGCATACCTGCCAGGCCGCCAGTGGCATCTGTATCTTCGGCGGCGGTTATCCGGTGTCCGACGAGGGCTGTATTGCCGGAGGCATCGGTGTAAGCGGTGGGTCGTCCGAAGAGGATAGGGCCATCGCAGCCGCCGGCCGCGATGCTTTCGAGGTGGCCGCGGGACGCTGAGCAACCGTCGCGAAATCCACACGGGAGAGCCACGGACAGGAAGGGAGTTTGCGATGCAAGACAACATCGCTCCAGGCAGGGTCGACAGGCTACAGCCGGACATGGATGCCCGGGGCATTGTGTACAGCATACAGCGTTACACGGTTCATGACGGCCCCGGCACCCGGACCTCGGTATTTCTGAAAGGCTGCACCATGAGCTGTCTGTGGTGCTGCAATCCCGAAAGCTGGGACAAAAACCCGGAGGTCGCCGTTTATGAGCAACGCTGTATCGGGGTCGAGAAGTGCGGCTATTGTCTCGATGCCTGCCCGTTTACCTCGCAAGGCATTTTTCGCATCAGCGAGGAGGGCCTGGTGGCCGGTATCGATCGAAGCCTCTGCACCCGCTGCATGGCCTGCGTCGATGAATGTCCGGCAAATGCCCTGGCCCGCTGGGGCGAAGACATGACGGTGGCGCAGGTGATGCGTGAAGTGCTCAAGGATCGGGAATTTTTCGATGAGACCGGCGGCGGCATTACCGTTAGTGGCGGCGAGCTGTTCGTGCAGACGCCCTTTGTGGTGGAACTGCTGAAGGCCTGCAGGGCCGCCGATGTGCATACCTGCATCGAAACCGCCCTTGGCGTGCCATGGAATCTGGTGGCTCAGGCCCTGCCCTATACCGAATATGTACTGACCGATATCAAGCACATGGACGCGGACAAGCATCGCGCGTACACCGGCTGTGACCTGGCGCTGGTGCTGGATAACCTGAAAAGACTGGGGCGCTCGGGCATCCCGTCGGTGATCCGCGTTCCCCTCATTCCCGGATACAACGACAGCGATGAGAACATTGAGGCCACGGCCCGGTTCATCGCCAGTGAATTTGGGTCCACACCCCGGCAGGTGCAGGTATTGCAGTTTCACGAACTCGGCAAGACCAAGTACGAAACCCTCGGCAAGGCTTACCCTCTGGCGGATATGAAGAAGCCGCCCCGGGAGGATTATGTGGCCCGGTTGAAAAGTGCCATCGGCATTCTGCGCAACTGGGGATTGCCGGCCTATGTTGGCAGCAATGTGAAAATGACGCGTTAGGCATCATTCCTAATCCTGAAAATTCCAAGGGCGGAGGGTGCGTCGGCATCCTTCGCCCGTTTTCTATCCACGGCATGGCAGGAGCATGCCGCAAAAAGGCGCATGTTGTTAAAATCCCACAAACAATCCCGCAACCGGCCATCCAAACGCAAAGTTCCGGATGCCGTGATTGGGCGAGAGTCCTGGCCTGGTTTCTATTCATGGGCCATGTCCCTGAAGTCCGGCAAAAGGCCGCGTTATGTCGGATCGAAGTGTTCCACTTTTTTGACTTCAACATCTCGTCCTTATTGTGTAATGGTTTTTTGATGGTAGTCTGGTGGTAATCTTTATGGCGGATCGTGCCAGAATGGATTGAAATCCCTGTTGCTTGCGGGAGCCCTATGTAAAATTCAAAACAACCCGGAGTTTGTGACCGCCGGCTTCGGAAGAACAGGGAGGAACAACAGGCGCACAAGGAAAATTCTCTCTATTCTCAAGGTTGAATTCATGCATGAGCGCGAAATCCTCAACCATGTCCATAAAATACGTTGCTGGTCAATCGG
>NZ_JBFWJQ010000118.1:2397-7748 GCF_050253115.1 Syntrophotalea sp. | reverse complement strand
GACGGTTTCATAGGCTCCCACCTGGTGGAAGCTCTGGTTCAACGGGGCTGTCGGGTCCGGGCACTCGCCCTTTACAATTCCTTCAATCACTGGGGCTGGCTGGACGGTCTTGCCTGCGGTGAGCGTATCGAAGTGGTCTGCGGTGACGTGCGCGATCCCCATTTCTGCCGGGAGATCAGCAAAGACATCGAGGTGGTTTTCCACCTGGCCGCCCTGATTGCCATCCCTTATTCCTATGTCGCTCCCGCCAGTTACGTGGACACCAATGTCACCGGCACCCTGAATATCTGCCAGGCCGCCATGGAAAACGGCTGCCAGCGCGTACTCCACACCAGCACCAGCGAAGTTTACGGCACGGCACGCTACGTTCCCATCGATGAAGCGCACCCGCTGCAGCCCCAATCGCCCTACAGCGCCAGCAAAATCGGGGCGGATGCCCTGGCCATGAGTTTTTTCAACAGCTTCGGTCTGCCGGTGACGACCGTGCGGCCGTTCAATACCTACGGACCAAGACAATCGGCGCGTGCCGTCATCCCCACCATCATTTCGCAGATCGCCGCCGGCAAGGCATCGATCCGGCTCGGTGATCTGAGGCCGACGCGGGATTTCAATTATGTCGCCGATACCTGCGCCGGGTTCCTGGCTCTCGCCGAATGCGACGCGGCCGTGGGGAAAACGGTAAATATCGGCTCCAACCGTGAGATATCCATCGGCGATCTGTTCGGCCTGATCCGGGAACTGATGGGCCGTGAGGTCGCGCTGGAATGCGACGCGCAGCGATTGCGTCCCGGGCAGTCCGAGGTTTTTCGCCTGTGGTGCGATAACGGACTGATCAGGAAACTGACCGGTTTCGAACCGCGGCACACATTGAGAGAAGGGCTTCGCCGGACCATCGACTGGTTCACGGACCCCGCCAACCTGGCTCGCTACAAAACGGAAATCTACAATGTTTGAGGACATTATCGGCTTTATCCGCGACCAGTATCCGGGGGTTGAAACCATCCCCCTGCATGCCCCGGTTTTTCCGGGCAGGGAAAAGGCCTATCTGGAGGAGTGTATCGACAGCACCTACGTTTCCAGCGTCGGTCCTTTTGTCGAAGCCTTTGAAAAAGCGCTGGCGGATTTTGTCGGCAGCCGTCATGCGGTGGCCGTGGTCAATGGCACCCAGGCCCTGTTCGTCGCCCTGAAGCTGGCCGGTGTCGAAGGGGGCTGCGACGTTCTGACCCAGTCCCTGACCTTTGTAGCTACGGCAAATGCCATCCGCTACGCCGGGGCACAGCCGGTTTTCATCGACGTGGACGAGGATACGCTCGGTTTGTCGCCCCGGGCGTTAGAGGCCTTTCTGCAATCCCACGCCGTGATCAGTGCCGGTCGTCTGCTGAACCGCACGAGTGGCCGACCCCTGGCTGCCTGCCTGCCCATGCACACCCTTGGCCACCCTTGCCGCATCGACGAGATCTCCCGCATTTGCACAGAGTGGGGGGTGCCGCTGGTCGAGGATGCCGCCGAGAGCCTGGGCAGTTTTTATCTGGATCGCCATACCGGCACCTTCGGTCGGCTCGGGGTGTTCAGCTTCAATGGCAACAAGATCGTCACGACCGGCGGCGGTGGCATCATCGTGACGGATGACGAGGCGCTGGCGCGACGTGCCAGACACCTCACGACCACCGCCAAGGTACCGCATCCGTGGGAATTTCTGCACGACGAACTGGGCTACAATTTTCGGATGCCGAACCTCAATGCCGCCCTCGGTCTGGCGCAAATGGAAAGCCTGCCTCGCTTTCTCGGCCATAAGAGGGCATTGGCCGGGCGTTATGCCGGTTTTTTTGAAGGCACGGGCTGGCGGTTTGTCCAACAGCCTGCGGCGGGCATGTCAAACTATTGGCTGAATGCGCTCCTTCTGGATGACGAACCGCAGCGCGACGCCTTTCTGAGAACCACCAACGAGGCAAAAGTAATGACCCGCTGCCTGTGGCGGCCCATGCATATGCTGGATCTGTACCGTCATTGTCAAACAGGCGCCCTGCCTGTGACCGAAAGTCTGTACCGCCGGCTGGTCAACCTTCCCAGCGGTGTTTTTCTGTGAACAGAATGGATATCATTCTCGTCGGAGGCGGCGGGCACTGCCGGTCGGTCATCGATATCCTCGAAGCTTCGGGCGCTTACCGCATTTTCGGTGTGCTCGATCTTCCCGCAAAAGGGGGCACCGGGATACTCGGTTACCCCGTGATTGGCTGCGATGACGACATACCCCGCCTGATAAGGGAAGGGCAGTTCCGGTTTCTGATAACGCTGGGCCAGATCAAAAGCCCCGCGCGGCGGATTGCCCTGTTCCAGATTATCAAGGACCATGGCGGGTGTCTTCCCAGCATCGTGTCGCCGCTTGCCCGCGTCAGCCGGCATGCCGTTGTCGGCGAGGGCACCATCGTTATGCACGGCGCGCTGATCAATGCGGGGGCGAGAGTCGGCTGCAACTGCATCGTCAACAGCCGGGCCCTGGTCGAACACGACGTATCGGTTGGTGACCATTGCCATTTGTCCACCGCCTGCGTGGTCAACGGCGCGGTGCAAATCGGCGAGGGGACCTTTGTCGGCAGCGGCGCCGTGGCTAGGGAAAACCTCGAAATCGGATCCGGCTGTATCATCGGGGCTGGCGCACTGGTGCGGAAGTCCCTGCCGCCCAACAGCATTTATATCGGTGGCGGGAATGGTCGCTAAAAAGGAAATATCCATGCAGAAACCTGTATTTATTATTGCCGAGGCGGGCGTCAACCACGACGGTTGCCTCGACCGTGCCAGAATGCTGGTGGATGTTGCCGCACAGGCGGGTGCCGATGCGGTGAAGTTTCAGACCTTCCGCGCCGAAACCCTGGTGTCCCGCAGTGCCCCCAAGGCCGATTACCAGCAGCAGACCACCGGGTCGAGCGAATCACAGTACGACATGCTGCGCCGGCTGGAATTGTCGATGGAGGACCATCGGGCGCTTATCGCACATTGCCGGCAGGCAGGCATCCGTTTTCTGTCCTCGCCTTTCGATCTGGCCAGCATCGATCTGCTTTGCGATCTGGGGCTCGACGTCTTTAAAATTCCCTCCGGTGAAATCACCAATCTGCCTTACCTGCGCCGCATCGGCAGCCTGGCTAAAGACGTCATTCTCTCCACCGGCATGGCCGATATGGATGAAATTTCGGCCGCGTTGCGCGTGCTGACCGACGCCGGCACTCCGAAGGACCGGATCACCGTTTTGCACTGCAACACCGAGTATCCGACGCCCATGGGTGATGTCAACCTGCGGGCCATGCGCAGCATCGGCGCGGCCTTCGGGGTGCGGGTGGGTTATTCGGATCATACCGAAGGGATCGAAGTGCCGATCGCCGCCGTAGCGTTGGGAGCCGCGGTCATCGAAAAACATTTCACCCTGGATCGCCGCCTGCCTGGCCCGGATCACCGCGCCTCCCTTGAGCCGGTTGAGCTGCACGCCATGGTGTCCGCCATCCGCAATATCGAAGTGGCGCTGGGCGACGCTCAAAAGCGGCCGTCGCTTTCCGAATCCAGAAACCTTGTCGCGGTGCGGAAGTCTATCGTCGCGGCGAAAAACATCCGTAGCGGTGAAATTTTTACCGAGGACAACCTGGCCGTCAAACGTCCCGCCGGTGGTCTCGATCCCATGTGCTGGGACGAGGTGATCGGCA
This sequence comes from Syntrophotalea sp., assembly GCF_050253115.1. NCBI lineage: Bacteria > Pseudomonadati > Thermodesulfobacteriota > Desulfuromonadia > Desulfuromonadales > Syntrophotaleaceae > Syntrophotalea > Syntrophotalea sp. Next base: position 4,056 of record NZ_JBFWJQ010000118.1, on the reverse strand, counting down.
GGTGTGCGTTGCGCCAGTTTGTCAGCGGAGAGCCGATCGAATGGTAGAACTCCCGGCCTTTTCTTTCTTTTTCCGGGATTTGTTCCTGTAATTCGAAAAAAGGAACCCCATGCAAAAAAAAGTCTGTGTCTTTACCGGCACCAGAGCTGAATACGGTCTGTTGCGTCCGCTGATGGAGCGGATCCGTCGTGATCGCAAGATGCGTTTGCAAACCCTTGTGACCGGCATGCATCTTTCCCCGGAGTTCGGATTAACCCGTCGTGAAATTGAAGAGGACGGGTTTTTTATCGACGAGGCGGTTGAAATCCTGCTCAGTTCAAATACCGCGATCGGGGTGTGCAAATCCGTCGGGATGGGAATGTTCGGGTTTGGCGAAGCTCTGCAGCGGCTTGGCTCCGATTGCCTGGTGGTTCTCGGAGATCGTTTTGAAGCGTTGACGGTTGCCATGGCGGCCCAGATACTCGGCATACCCATTGTTCATATTCATGGGGGCGAAGTAACCGAGGGCGCCATGGATGATGCCTTTCGTCATGCAATCAGCAAGATGAGCCTGTTGCACTTTGTCGCGGCCGAGGAATATCGGCGACGTGTAATTCAATTGGGGGAAAACCCGGCGTCTGTTTACAATGTTGGCGCGCTGGGGGTGGAAAACATCCAAAAGCTTAAATTCCTGGCGCGCGAGGAATTGGAAAAACGTTTTGGTTTTTCCTTCGGTGAAAGAAATCTTCTGATAACTTTCCATCCGGTCACTCTGGAGCCGGGGACCGCGGTCATGCAATTTGGAAATCTCCTGGCGGCCCTTGACCAGATGCCACCTGCGCAGACGATTTTCACCAAGGCAAATGCCGATGCCGACGGTCGCATTGTCAACCGGATGATCGATGACTATGTAGCGACCCACCCTGGTCGGGCTGCGGCATTTCCCTCCATGGGGCAATCCGGTTATCTGAGCACCATGCGGCAGGTCGATGCCGTGGTCGGAAACAGCAGCAGCGGCATCATCGAGGCGCCCAGTTTCGGGGTGCCCAGTGTCAACATCGGGGCCCGCCAGCAGGGGCGTATCAGGGCGGCCAGTGTCATTGATTGCGACCCTGCGGTGGAAGATATCGTCGCGGCTTTGAAAAAAGCCTGTACGAATACATTTAAGAAAATGGCGGCAACGGTCGATAATCCTTATGAGGGACAAAACACCTCCCTGAGGATCAAGGAAATCATCAAGGAAACGGATTTTTCCGGAATCCGCAAGAGCTTTTATGACATTCCGGTCGACATCTTGGAGCAGCGCCATGAGAAGTGCCAGGAAGGTAACGGTAAGCCCCCGGGCCACCATTCGTGAAGTGCTTGAAACCATCGATCAGGCGGCCATGCAGATCGCCCTGGTCGTCGAAGAGGATCGGCTGGTCGGCACCATCACCGACGGCGATCTGAGACGGGCGTTTCTGCGTGGCAAGAGCCTGGATGACTTTATTGACGACATATACAATGTTTCACCGGTAAAAGGTTATCTCAGCCAACCCAAGGAGGATCTGCTGCAGATGGCGCTCGCCGCGGGTGTCAAGCAGGTGCCCATGGTTGACGATCAGGGGCTGCTGGTCGGCGTCGAAGTGATCGACGAATACCTGCGTATCAGCGAAAAACCCAATACGGTGGTCGTTATGG
>NZ_JBFWJQ010000118.1:0-2297 GCF_050253115.1 Syntrophotalea sp. | reverse complement strand
CAGATGGCGCTCGCCGCGGGTGTCAAGCAGGTGCCCATGGTTGACGATCAGGGGCTGCTGGTCGGCGTCGAAGTGATCGACGAATACCTGCGTATCAGCGAAAAACCCAATACGGTGGTCGTTATGGCCGGCGGTCTTGGCACCCGGTTGCGCCCCCTGACGGAAAATACCCCCAAGCCGCTGCTCAAGGTCGGTTCCAGGCCCATCCTTGAAACCATCATCCGCAATTTCACCCATTATGGTTTTCGTCGCATCTTTCTGAGTCTGAACTACCGGGGCGAGCAGATTCAGGCTTATTTCGGTGATGGCGGGGAGTTTGGTGCGAGATTGCATTATCTGGTTGAAAACAAGCGGCTGGGGACGGCAGGAGCTCTTAGTCTGCTCCCGGAAAAGTGTGAGCAACCGGTGATTATCATGAACGGCGATCTTTTGACCAATGTCAATTTCGAACACCTGGTCAATTACCACAACCTTTCCGGAGCCAGCGCAACCATGTGTGTCAGGGATTATGAGTTGCAGGTGCCCTACGGCGTGGTGCATTCCGATGGTGCGACCATAAAGCAAATCGAGGAGAAACCGATCCACCGTTATTACGTCAACGCCGGCATTTACGTGCTGAGTCCCGAAGTTCTTGAAAAAATTCCCCGGGATCGATATTTCGATATGCCGCAGCTTTTTCAGAAACTGATTGATGACGGGGCCAAGACCTGTTCCTTCCCGGTGAGGGAATACTGGATGGATATCGGCCAGCCCGCCGATTTTGAGCAGGCCAACGAGGAATATGCGGAGGTGTTCGGTGTTTGATGGCAGGCGGATTCTGGCGCTCATTCCGGCGCGGGGTGGCAGCAAGGGACTGCCGGGCAAGAACATCCGCGAGCTGGCCGGGCGGCCTTTGCTTGCCTGGAGTATCGAAGCGGCCAGGCATAGCCGCTATGTCGATTTTGTGGCGCTATCCACGGACAGTCGGGACATCGCCGATGTGGCCGAGGCTGAAGGGGTACCGGTGCCTTTTTTGCGGCCAGCCCATCTTGCGACGGACAGTGCCAGCAGTTTCGATGCCCTTGTTCATGCCCTGGATTGGTATGCCGGGAACGGTGAGCGTTTTGATCTCGTCGTCTGGCTGCAGCCGACTTCGCCTTTGCGCACGGCGGCGGATATCGATCAGGCCATCGAGTTATATTTTGAAAAGCAAGCTGCTGCCATCGTGTCGGTATGCGAAACGGATCATCACCCCTGGTGGAGCAATGTTCTGCCCGCTGATGGCAATATGGCCGATTTTTTGCGGCCTGAGGTGCTGAATACCAACCGGCAGGAACTGCCTGTTTATTATCGTTTAAATGGCGCCATTTATCTTGGTGCACCTGAGTTTTTACGGAAAAACGGGTCATTTTTCGGCAGTGGAACTTATGCTTATCCGATGCCTGATGCCAGATCCGTGGATATTGATAGCTTGATGGATTTTCGCATCGCGGAAGCTGTTCTTCTATCGCAGAAATCATGAGTCAATAAGTGAAAAGCCTCGGGAAAATCCGGGGCTTTTCATTTTCAGGCGGCCACTGTAGCCAACATTCGGCGGGCTGCTTCATTATCGGGATCCTTATCCAGAAGATATCTGAACACGCTGGCCGCCGAGTCGTCATGGCCGATTTCCTTGTATAATCTGCCGACTTTGAGGAGAACCGTGACATCATCAGGAAACCGGTCGAGATAGTCCGCATAAGCATTCAACGCTGTCTGGATCTGGCCCATGGTTTTCGCCAGTTCGGCGTATTGTGGTAAATATCCGGGGGATATGGCGGACAGGCATTGCAGCGCTAAAAAAGCGTTTTCGCTATCGTGCAGGCTCAGAGAGAGGGAGGCAACACGTCGCAGGGCATCTTCCCGAACCATTTCCACGTTTTTATCCAGGGTCTGTTGGTAGGCTTGTAAGGCTCCCATGGAATCCCCTTCCAGTTCCGCCAGGTAACCTTGGGTAAGGTACCGAACAGACGCGGCGGCTTCGAGATTCATGCTTGTGAGACCTTCGACGAGTCCGGCAAGCGATGCCTTGTCCTTTTTCTTGAACAACATGCCGGCTTTACTGCGTGCCAATTCGGGGTTTGCATCACGCTGGCTGCGTTTTAGATGGTTGCTGTCTTCGGCGGTCACGGCCCTCTCGAATTGTACTTCGAGGTTTTGCTGCTCTTGTCTCGTTTTTTCAGGCATGTGGTGTGTTTTCAGGTTTTGCCGTTGTTGCCACACCTTGACGCGTCCCGGTTCGCCAAGTTTTTGCCAGGTTTTGGATAGTTCCGAAAAGT
>NZ_JBFWJQ010000117.1:0-7802 GCF_050253115.1 Syntrophotalea sp. | reverse complement strand
TCTGCCTTACCGCGTCGGCGAGTCGCTCGAAAGCCGGTTCCAGGTCGTAACAGGCCTGTACGGTGCCGAGGGGTCTGAGCCCCTTGCGTTGGCGCAACCGATCGATGAACCAGCGGCGGAAACCGTCCGAATCGAACAGGCCGTGGAGGTAACTGCCCCACACCAGGCCGTCGCCACGGCAGGCGCCCAGCGCCTGGCCGTTTTTGTCGATCAGTGCAGGCGGTGCCGGGCCGCTGCGGTTCTGGTCATGATGGATGGCATAACCGCGAACCTTCAGGCCCGAAATGCGGTGGCGTGCTTCGGTCCGCACAAGGGCCTTTTCCGGATGCAGGATCGTGTCGATGGGCAGCAGGTCGAGGCCGATCAGATCGGTTCCCGGCGATTCGAGGCCATGGGCGTCGCAGATGGAGCGGCCGAGGATCTGATATCCGCCGCAGAGGCCGATAATTTCGCAACCGCCTTCCTGTGCCCTTTGCTGCAGAATCCGGTCGAGGCCGACGGCGCGTAAAAAGGTGAGGTCGCCGATGACATTTCTGCTCCCCGGCAGGATGATGGCATCGGGCCGGCCCAGGTCCTGTCCGCGTCGCACCGTCCGCAGGCGCACATCCGGTTCGATACGCAGCGGCTCGAGGTCGGTGAAACCGGAAATGTGCGGCAGATCGAGCACGGCGATATCGACGCTATCCCCGGCGCATTCGCCGTCATGGAACAGGCCGCCTTTGATCCCGACGGAATCCTCCCCGAAAAGCCCAAGGTTTTCCAGGTAAGGAACCACGCCGAGCACCGGACGGCCGGTGTGTCGCAGCGTGTAGTCGAGGGCATCCTTGAGCAGGTCGGTGCGGCCGCGGAAGCGGTTGATGACAAAACCGGCTACCTGGCTCCGCTCGCGTTCCGACAAAACTTCCATGGAGCCGACGAAGGAGGCGAATACGCCGCCGAGGTCGATATCACCGACCATCAGCACCGGTGCGCTGGCATGCAGGGCCATTTTCATGTTGACGATGTCATGCGCCTTGAGATTGACTTCGGCGGGACTGCCGGCACCCTCCAGTAGCATGGCATCGTATTCGCCGGCCAGCGCATCATAGCACTCCCTGGCCTGCTCGAACGCCTCGGTCCTGTAACGGAAAAAATCCATCAGCCGCATAGTGCCGACCGGCTTGCCGCACAACACGACCTGACTGCCCTGATCGCTGTCCGGTTTGAGCAGGATCGGATTCATGCGCACATCCGGATCGAGACGGGCGGCCTGGGCCTGCACCGCCTGGGTGTGCCCCATCTGCCCGCCATCGGGCGTGCTGAAGGAATTGATGGCCATGTTCTGGGCTTTGAAGGGTGCTACCCGGTAGCCGTCCTGCAGCATGATGCGGCACAGGGCGGCGGTCAGGACACTTTTGCCGACGCTGGAGCCGGTGCCCTGGAACATGATGGCCGGGGTACGCCGCCGGGCCGTGACCAGCGGCGCCATGAACAGCTCCTGGCGCAAGGCCCCCACCAGTTGGCGATTTTCCGCTTCGTTGCGCACCGCAACCCGGAAATAGCGCCCGTCGAGCCCCTCGAAGTTGTCGCAGACACGGATAGCCAAACCCCGTTTGATGAGGCGCGAGGCCAGGGCGCGGGCATCCATCGATCGATGATCGCAGCGGATCAGCAGGAACGTCGCTTCACCCGGATATACGGTGAGGTAGGGGATCTGTTCGAGCTGCCGGCGCAGGGTGCTGCGCAGGGAGGCCACGGCAGTGCGGGATGTTTGCAGGTATGCGGTGTCGCGCAGGGCGTCGACGCCGACTTTCTGGGCAAGGGTGTTGACCGACCAGGGCGGTTGCAGCGCTTCGATCTTCTGCACTATGGAAGGGGAAGCGACGGCGAGTCCGAGACGCAGGCCGGGGATGGCAAAAACCCTGGCCAGGGACAGCATGACCACCACATTGGCGGGCCGGCTGGCGGTAAGGCTGTCGAAATCCTCCACAAAATCGCCAAAGGCTTCGTCGACGACGAAGGTGGTTGCCGGAAACCGGCCGGCCAGATACCGTATTCGCAGGGCGTCGAAGATGGTGCCGGCGGGATTGTTCGGTTGCCCCAGAAACACCACTCGTGGCCCCTCGCCGGATTGCCGCAGGGCGGTTTCGAGGCGGTCGAAATCCAGGGCGAAACCGTCTTCGGCGGCAAGGGGCATAAGATGCACCGCCAGCCCCGCGACTTTCGCAGCGGTGGCGTAAACAGGATGGCTCGGTACGGGAATCAGCGCGTGCCGCGCCCGGAGGGCACGGGGGAGCAGGTAAATCAGTTCGGTGGATCCGTTGCCGGCGATGATTTGGTTGGCGGTAACGCCGTAGCGCTGGCAGGCGGCTTCGATCAGCGCCTGGTTGCCGGGCTCGGGGTAGTGTGGCAGGGCGCTGATGCTGGCGCTGATACGCGCCCGCAGCCATTCGGGCGGACCCAGGGGGTTGGTGCTGGCCGAAAAGTCGAGCAGCTTATCGGGGTCCACTCCGGCAGTCATGGCCAGCTGCCGAAGGTGGGTCGCGTGGTGGACCCGAAAGCTTTGCGTGTCGTTCATGCCTTGCCCCCAAAAGCAAAAATCCCGGAGCCAGAAGCTCCGGGGATACCGTTTTTATCCGCCAGAAAAATCCATGCACACGGCCCTGAATTGTCAGGCCTCAATCCGCGAAGGCCGCGACAGCACCTGTGCGGGACATGCAGGTCTTCTGGCTTCCGGATCATCCTGCCGGCCACGCCTTCCCTTTCGCGCGCGAAAAGTGGCATTGTGTGGCCATCGTCACCGGTTACAGCGGCGGGACCGCGACGGATTTACACCGTCTTCCCTGTCAGGCTTGCATGGCACCTGTCCCTGGTCAAATTGTACAGCGGGAAGGCCGCCGTCATAAGGTTGCCCCACTGACCTTCCCGCCTGGTTCTGTTTTTAGCCGATAGACGCGCAAAAGGCCATCCCCCAAAAGGGGGGATTTGCTTATGGCTCAGTCGGGGGAGTCGGATTGCGGCTGATGACGCAGGCGCAGAAACCAGGCCAGGGGCAGGCAGAATTTGGCAAAGCCGGTCAGCAGGGTGCCGCTCAGAACGACGCCCCACATGATTGCGGCATCGAGACGCTGGCGATGCAGCCCCGTAATTAAAGTGGCTCCCCATAGCAGGATCAGGCCGAGTATCAGCTGGATGTTCTGACTCATGGCGTGAATGCCCCAGAAATTTCCGGATATGCGGGCCAGTTTACCGTGGCGCAGCTTGATTTCGATGAGTTTGAACCAGATGCGCCCTTCGGCGACCTGGGCCGATCCGTCGAAGATGTGATGCAGCAGATACAGGGCGATGAGCAGATAGCGGCTGATGCCCCAACCGTCGAAGCAGGCGCTGAAGAACGGCGGATAACACAATACCAGCATCAAAGCGCCGAGAGTCTGTCCAACGCCGATAATCATCAGCCCGTCGATGAGCTTTTGCATCTGGTATTGCTTGTTGTCATGACGTTCCAGGTGATCGACGAAGGAGGAAACCTTGACGCTGCTGACGAAGGTGATGGCCGGGTAGATGTATTTGGTCAACACCCCCAGGATCGCGGCGACCTGGTATTCGGTCTGCGCCATGCTGAACATGGTGTAAAGCACCGCCCCTTCCAGGATGCCTTTGCCGACCGTGTACATGAGATTTCCCGCTTCGCCGAAGCGGTAAAATGGGCTGATTGCCAGGGCGTGACCCCAAAGTTGTGTTTTATGCAAAACTTCGCGCACCAGGCCCGGGCGCCGGTGGTCCACAAGGGGCGGTTCGTCCTGCGGCGGTATGGGTGGGATGTCAGGGTCCATGCAATGGTGTCTTTATACCTCGGGGTTGCCAGCACAGGCCGGAAGGCCGGCATGCACAATCGAATAAAGGCGTAACGGCGAAGAGATGACCGTTACGCCTTTGCTGATCGAAACAACAGGAACTGTCAGGTCACCGGCAGCAGCGCCGGTGACCCGGCAGGTGCTACATTTCCTGCAGGAGTTTTACAACCTGTCCCGCAGCTTTTTTCGGTTCGAGGCCGGTATCGGAGATGCCGGAGATAACCTTGGTTTTGTCATGGTCGGCGCCTTTTGCCACCCAGGTCGCCGGAGCCAGACGGGTCAGATAGGCTGAATAGGCGTGATGCCCGCTGCCCGGGCGTTCGCCGATGATGTGGATGATGGCCTTCGGTTTGGCGCCGGGGTCGGTGTACAGGATTTCACCGGCGCGATAACCGGCGCGTACGCGGCCGCTGGTGACCACGATGTTTTCTTTGGCGAGGGTCCAGCCCATTTCGGCCAGTTGCGCCTGCAGTTCTTCAAGGAAGGGCATGAGGTGATTCTCATCCATGAGGGCTTTGGCGTTCAGGCCGTCGGAAATGATCACCTGTACGTCCGGCGCTTTGCCACCCCAGGCCGCCCGCAGTTTGTTGAGGGTTGCCACGGCGGCGTCGTTGAATTCCTCGCCGGTGCTCGGGTGCGCCACATAGTCTTCCCGGTCGGCCGATTTGGTCTGCACCGTTACGGCATTGGGGATGGAGGCGATGAACTCGGGCGTGAATTCGGCCCACAGGCTGACCTTGGCGTCGTCATAAAGGGCACGAATTTTCTTGTCGAGTTCCGGTTCGAGGTCCCAGATGTTCTTGCCGTAGCCGATGGCCAGAGGCACGCCGCGGCCCTGCACCCGGTCGACGGCTTTTTGGCCTTCGGCGTAGATTTCCTTCATGGCGCGCTTGTCGCCCTTGGCCAGGCGGTACTGATAGTAGACCCAGATCGGATCGCCAAAATGTTCCGTGGGCCTGCCGTTGGCGTCGATGACTTTGATTTTCTTGAAGAAGTTCCACATGTCGTCGTTGATTTTGTAACCGAACTTTTCACGCATGCGGACATGGTCCTGATAGGCGGTGGTCAGGTAGCTGAGCATCGGGTCGTTCTTGGTCGGCAGGGCCATCATGTACCCGGGGTTGGCCGGTGCGATCTGGTCCTGGCACCAGTCGAGATCGTTGAGGGTGACGGGCATGTGCAGCGTCGAACAGATGTCAAGGCCAATGATCAGACCATGCAGCTTGCCCATGGCGATGTCTTCCAGGCAGCAGCGCACCAGCTGCTCGCGGGTTTTGAAAATTTCCGGTCCGATGAATCCGGCCACATCGTTGACATGGCACCAGGCACCCTGGCCGGTGGTCTGGGCGGCGGCCACCTGCTGCTTGAGGGCGCGCGCAAAGCCATATTTGCGCGATTCATGCACCACCATGTCGAACCCCTTGCCATGACCGTTGGTGAAGTCGGCGCCCTGTCCGGTTTCATGATAGAGACCGTACTTGCCGGTGCGCATTTTGGCGTAATCCATCATTTTTTCCAGAGTCAGGTCGAAGGTCTTGTTGGCATCGACCACGCCGGCCAGGCTCTGGAACCAGATGGCGGTGCTGCCGGGGTTGTTTTTTTCCACCGCGGCCTGCACGTCGATATGCGCCAGAACGCACCAGGGGTTGTATTTGTCCACGTCAAAGGTCTGCATGACGTCACGCAGCGCCAGTTCGATAGCCTCCACGCTGCTCTCCTGGCTGTCGACCGGGTTGGTGCCCACTACCAGGTCGCCGACGGCGAAGGAATAGGCATCGAAGACCTGCCAGACGATGTCTTCGGGGTTGTCGGTCGGTGAGTTGGGCTGAATGCGGGCGCTGAAATAACCCTTGGCTCCGATTTTGGAACCGGGCAGGGGATTGAAGACCGTCTGCCCGACCTTGGTCAGTTCCTGGTTGGACATCAGCTTCACCACGTTGCCGATGATGTCGCTGTGCAACCCGTACATGATGCCCTTGATTTCTTTTTCGGACTTGGTCAGGATGAAATTCTTGAGTTCGCCAAGGGTCCAGTTTTTGACCTTGTTGTACTGGGCCTTGTCGGTGGTGTCGGTGATCAGGTCGTACTGGGCGTCCACGAACAGGGGCTTGGCCAGCAGATCCTTGATCTTGGTGTTGGCCAGCAGTTTTCGGGCGTTTTCGCGGCTGACGTCGTTATCGGCCGCCACGCCTATTGCCTCGTCCCCTTCCTTGAAGGAGTTGGCGGCGCCGACCACCTGCTGGTAAAGGGTCTGATCGAACTGACCCTTGACGCGTGTCACGTAGGCGAAGACATCTTCACCTGGCTTGACGTCGCTGACGGTGACGGCTCCGGCCAGGCTGGCCACGAAGCACAGCGCCAGGCCAAAAGTGATGCCGTACAAAAGTTTTCTGCTGCGTTGCATGTGACACCTCCGTTTCTCGGGTGAGCCACGGGAATTTTCCCGCCCTTGCTGGCGGGGTCCCATGTATCAGGTTCGTTTACACGCATACCAAAGTGGAGATGTTGCGGTTTTCTATTTCCGGTGTTTTTTCGCCTCCTCCCACATGTCGTTGAATGCTTTTTCGGTTTCCTCGGTCATGACCCGCCACAGGGCGACGGTTTTGAAGTAATTTTCATCGCCGACGTGGAACATGGCTTTTTCCTCGGCATTGAGGAGGTCGCCGGTATCGGCCACGACGGGTGAGACGCCCTGGGATTTCACCACATCGGCCTGCCGGGCCGGGTCAAGCATGAAGTTGATCCATTCCTCGGCCAGGGTTTTGGTCACGCCTTTGGCGCCGGCGCCAAGATACCAGGCATCGATCCAGGCGGTTCCGCCTTCTTTGGGAGCCGCGATCCGCCAGTTGCCGCCTTTGAGGTTGGCCTGCTGGGCTGCGAAGCCCCAGGTGGTGGCCAGCGAAAGCTCGGGGAACTCATCCGGATTGGCGGCGCCGTCCCACAGACTTTTGGCGTTTTGGGCCAGAATATCGAGCTGTTGCTGGATCTTTTCACGGTCAAGTCGCTCGATGTCGAAGATATCCGCATAGCCGTAGCCAAGGGCCAGCGCGGTGATCCAGACGTTAACCTTGGGGAAGTTGTTGTTGATGGTGTACTTGCCGGCGAAACGCGGTTCCCACAGAACGTTCCAGGTGTCCGGCGCGGTGTCGATGACGCCCGCGTTATAAGCCAGTCCATAGGGACCGCAGTTGTAGGGGACGCCGTAGCGGTTGCCTGCATTTATGGGCGTAATGTCGTCGCGAAACACGGCCATCATGTTTTTCAGGTTGGGGATGTTGTTGACATCCACCGGCTGCAGGTATTCACTGCCCGCGGTGTAACAATAGAAACGCGGGGTTTTGGGCAGCTCGATGGGCGGTGAGATCAGATCAGCGGTGTTGTCCTTTACCGCCTGAAAAAATTCGTCCTGATCGGTGGGGTTGGAAATCTGCACCTCCACGTCGATGCCGTGCTTTTCCTTGACCAGTTTCTGGAACTCGGCCACATAGGGTTTGGCGTAGCCGGCCCAGCAGGTGATGCGCAAGGTCTCCTTTTTGGTTTTGCTGCAGCCCGGGGCCAGTGCCAGGCCGATGGCGACCAGGCCCAGGATGCCGACAAACGGTACGCTCCAGAATGCCTTTCTCATCGTGGTCCTCCTGCTGTTTTGGTGTGCGGGGTTGGTGGGTTGCCTTGAGTTGCTGCCTGGCCGGAGTGGAAACAAGCCGGTCAAACGGTGCCGGCGGGGAACTTGGTCCCCCGCCGGTTTCCGGTTTTGTGGATCCTTTGTCGCCTGCCTAGAAAGCGAAGGTCAGGTTGAGGGCCGCGGCCGTCTCGGTGTCGATGAGGTCCTTGGCGGCCGAACTGATCGGCGACGAGAAAATGAAGATCGGGCTGATGGTCATCTGGTCGTTCAGGGCATAGTCGATGCTGGCGCTCAGCTCGTAGTTATGCCAGCCGGCATAGTCGGCCACGGTGCCGTCGGCATGC
>NZ_JBFWJQ010000116.1:0-7814 GCF_050253115.1 Syntrophotalea sp. | reverse complement strand
CAGCGTTTCGTGCCAGTAGCTGGTCTCGATGGGCAAAGCGGTGGACAAAGCACCCAGCAGGGCGATGTTGGCGGTCCGCGGATTGCCGGCGCGGGATGCCACGGCGAGGCCATCCATCACGAGGGTGTCGGGAAACGCCTGCCGGATTTTCTGTGGAATGTTTTCAGGATATTTTTCCCTGCCAAGAGTCACTGGCGGCGGCAGGATTTTAAGATCGTTGGCTACCACCTTGGCGCCCTGCTGCAGCAACGGCAGGTACCGATAGGTTTCAAGCAATTCGAATCCCAGTAGAATATCTCCCTGCCCTTCAGGAATAATCGAAGAAAAGACCTTGGCACCATAGCGTATATGGGAAACGACACTGCCGCCTCGCTGCGCCATACCGTGAATTTCACTTTTTTTGACGTCGTATCCGGCCAGCATCAGAACCTCGGACAGAACTTCGCTGGCCAGAAGGATGCCCTGTCCCCCTACCCCGGAAATAAGAATATTGGTCACTTTATCCTTCATGACGGACTCCTATGGCGTCAAAATGGCACATCTGGGAACACAGGCCGCATCCACAACACAGTAGCGGATTGATGACCGCCTTGCCCTTATCGCCGGCATCCGGTTGCCATTCGATGGCCGGGCAACCAAGCTGGAGACAGGCCCTGCAACCGGTGCATTTGTCCGCATCGACAGCCAGGGAGGGTTGCCGCTTCACCGGGTCACGTTTGACCAGCATACAGGGTCGCCGGGCGATGACAACCGAAACCTCGGGACGCTGCATTTCGGTTTTGATAACGTTGCGGGTGTGTTCGATGTCGTAGGGATCGATCACGGTGACATGCTTCACGCCGACACTGCGGCACAAGGCCTCAAGATCGATGCGCGTGGTTTCCTCTCCCATCAGGGTGTAGCCGGAACCGGGGTTTTCCTGACGCCCGGTCATGGCGGTAATGCGATTATCCAGGATCAGAACCGTGGCGGTCGATTTGTTGTAAACCATATCCATCAAACCGTTGATGCCGGTATGCAGGAAGGTGGAATCACCGATTACCGCAACCACCCGCCGGGCCTCTTCCGGATCAAGAACTTTGGTCATCCCCGTGGCATTGCCGATGCTGGCGCCCATGCAGATGCAGGTATCCATGGCGGAAAGGGGCTCCATGAAACCGAGCGTATAACAGCCGATATCACCAGTAACAAAAGCCTTGAGCCGGTTCAGGCTGTAAAAGATGCTGCGATGAGGACAGCCAGGGCACATATTGGGAGGCCGGTTGGGCAATGGTTCGGATGGTACGAAATAGTTTTGGACATCCTTGGCGGTCAGCGCTTTATTCAACCGTGCCGGCGTCAGTTCGCCGCAAATGGGCAACAGATCCTTGCCATGCACGGCGATCCCCAGAGCCCGGACCTGTTCTTCGATAAAGGGATCGAGCTCTTCAATAACATAAAGGGTGTCGTAGCGACTGGCGAAATCCCGAATCAGCTGCTTAGGCAGGGGATAGACCAGCCCGAGTTTCAGAATATCGGCGTCAGGAAGAATTTCTTTTGCGTAAAGGTAGGAAACGCCGCTGGTGATAACGCCGACTTTCCCCTCGCCGACCTCGATCCGGTTGAAGGACTGGTGGCAAGCCCACTCTTCCATGCTGCGCAGGCGTTCCTCCACCACCGTGTGGCGCTTGCGGGCATTGCCCGGCAGCATGACGAATTTAGCGGGATTTTTCTCGATACAGCCTGCAGTCGATGGTCCGGCCGCAGGCTCGCCCGGTTCGACGACCGATTTGGAATGGGAAATACGGGTGGTGGTGCGCAACATGACCGGCGTATCGAACCGTTCGCTGACTTCCAGGGCGAGCCGGGTAAAATCGAGCGCTTCCTGACTGTCCGAAGGTTCGAACATGGGGATTTTCGCAAACTTGGCGTAATTACGGTTATCTTGTTCGTTTTGGGAGGAATGCAGTTCGGGGTCGTCGGCCGTTACAAGGACCAGGCCGCCGCGCACGCCGGTATAGGAAAGCGTGAACAGTGGATCGGCAGCCACATTGACGCCAACGTGCTTCATGGCCACGAGCGCTCTTCCGCCACCAAAGGATGCACCGATGCCGACCTCCAGTGCCACCTTTTCATTAGGCGCCCAGGACGCATCGATAGTGGAATATCGTGCAATATTTTCCAGGATTTCCGTACTCGGTGTACCGGGATAGGCCGATGCGACCTTGACCCCGGCTTCGAAGGCACCCCGGGCGATGGCTTCGTTTCCAGATAACATGGTGCGTTTCATGTTGCGTCCTTTTCGGCTGAGACAAAGCGTCGATTGAATGCAAAATGGCGTTCTAAAATAACGTCAGAGACTATACGAAAACCGCTCAGAGCTTGTCAATCCTTCTCAAAGTCATCAGAATACCCTGTCATTTGCAGTAAAAGCCCTTCCAGAAGTCCGAAATCACTTACCTTCATGGTTGATTTCTCAAAACGATCCAGAATCGAAAGAATGATGCGAAGCCCCGGCATAATGAGATCGCCTCGACCCTTCTCGAGCCCTGGAAGCTGCTCACGTTGCGCTATCGACAAGGGGGCGAGTCGGCAGGCCAGTGATTCGATTTCGTTTCTGGACAGCACAAGATTGTTCACCCGCATACCGTCGTACTCAACCATCCTCAGTTTTATTGCAGCCAGAGTGGTGACCGTGCCAGCTGTTCCCACCAGAGTGGCAGTGTTCTGGCGAGCCATTCCGATAATGCCTGCCAGGGTCAGGTCGCGAACAACGTCCTCGAGGATCGTATCGATATATGCCAATTGCCGGGAGGGCTCCGCATATCTCTCACACAGATCCACTACTCCCAGAGGATAACTGCGATTGAATACAATGTTCCCCTGTTCGCTCCATATAAATTCGGTGCTGCCACCACCAATATCAAACACCAGACAATGATCCGGGCGTGGATCCAGTGCTGCGAACACTCCCAGGCAGCTGAGTCGTGCCTCTTCTTCACCGCCGATGATATGGAGAGCCAAACCCGTGGCCAGTTTTACCCTTGCGACGAATTCTTCGGCGTTGGGAGCCCGGCGCAAGGCTTCGGTTCCTACGACTCGCACGGCATCAATTCCGGCAGAGGCGACAAGGTCCGACATCTCTTCCAGAGCGGCTATCGTGTGATCCATGCGATCCGCGGCAAGGCCTGTGCGGGGATCAGAACCGCCGGCCAACCGGGTAACACGGCGGATATAACGCAGATTACTGAACCCTCCCTGACGGGGTTGCCCGACAGCCAGGCGCACGGTGTTGGATCCGACATCGATGGCAGCCAGCATTTAGCGTTCTCCCACAACAGCCCTGCCCACATTAAACGCATGGCTGCCGACCTTGGAAAACCCCTGCAGCATATCGATGAAAATCAATCCTTGCTGCACGGAGCATTCTCCGGTATTCAGGCGTGCGATATGGTTGTTGCGAAGGGTATCCTCAAGTTCGTCGATGGCGGTTACCATGGTTACGGCAATGGGTTTGATGCTGGCATCGTTTCGATCGAGAGCATCGACCACAAACGCCAGAAAGTCCCGGGTTTTCCCCGCCAGTTCCTCGACCTCCTGCCAGGCGACGGAGGAAAAGGGCAATTTCAACTCACGCAATCGTCCGATCAGGCGCCACAACATTTCACAATGGTCGCCAACCCGTTCGAGATCGTTGACCATGTGCATCATGGAAGCGACATCGCGGGACATGTCCTGGGTAATGGATTTCTGCGAGAGGTTTACCAGGAAATCCGTTATCTCCTTTTGCAGCAAGTCGACGACTTCTTCTTTTTTTTCAAGCGCTGTCAGGCGCTTGAGATTTCCATCGCGGAAAAAAGCCATGCTTTCATCGAGCATTTCCAGGGTCAGATGCGCCATGCGCCGGGTTTCGGATCGTGCCTGTCCAAGAGCGATGGGAGGGGTATTGAGAACACGGTTGTCGATGTATTTAAGGTGAAACTCCATCAATTCATCCTTGCCGGGCAGGATCATGCAGGCGAGTTTGGCCAGCAGTCCGATAAGCGGAAGGAAAATAAGGGTATTGATAACATTGAAAAGACTGTGCGCATTGGCAATGTGCCAGGATATGTTTGGCTGATCGCCAATGGCGGCCCCGATCTCGGCGGATTCGGCCGTGGTCCGCACGATAAAGCTGGGATCGCCGGGGGTGAGGCTGTCAACCGCCTGCAAAAAGACCGGAAAGCACAGGACGATAAAAATGACGCCCAGCACGTTGAACAGGAGGTGGGCCAGGGCCGTGCGGCGCGCCGCCAGGTTGGTGCCGATAGCCGCAAGATTGGCAGTAACCGTGGTACCGATATTCTCGCCGAGAATCAGGGCAACACTGACATCGAAATTCAACAGGCCGCTGCTTGCCAGAGCCATGGTAATCCCGATAGTGGCACTGCTGCTCTGGACGAGGATGGTAAGCAGAGCTCCGGAAAGGACGGCCAGAAGGTAGTTATCCCCCACCATCAAAAAGAATTCCCGGAACACATCGCTCCCCTTCAAGGGGTCGAAGGCACCTTTCATGGTGGCGAGTCCGTAAAACAGAATGCCGAAACCCAGCAGAATTTCGCCGCAATATATCCAGGTTTT
This sequence comes from Syntrophotalea sp., assembly GCF_050253115.1. NCBI lineage: Bacteria > Pseudomonadati > Thermodesulfobacteriota > Desulfuromonadia > Desulfuromonadales > Syntrophotaleaceae > Syntrophotalea > Syntrophotalea sp. Next base: position 3,215 of record NZ_JBFWJQ010000116.1, on the reverse strand, counting down.
GTTGCGGGAAAACAGCTTCAGTCCCGTGCCCACACCAATGGCCGGCAGTGCAAACTGCGTAATCTTGAGGGCAAGAAGCTGGGCGGTGATGGTGGTGCCGATATTGGCCCCGAGAACCACGCCGATAGCCTGCATCAGCGTCATGAGCCCGGCATTGACGAATCCTATCACCATGACGGTCGTGGCACTGGAGGATTGAATGATCGCTGTAACCGCAAGACCGACAAACATGCCGATAAACCGGTTGGTGGTCAGGGCGGCAAGAATTTTGCGCATCCGGTTTCCGGCGACCTTCTGCAGACCTTCTGACATGATTTTCATGCCGAACAGAAACAGTCCCAGACCACCGATCAGGCCAAACAAGGTCGCCTGATTGAACAAATTCAGCATGGGAAGGATTCTCCTCTGTCCGGCAGATTGTTGAAAAAGTCCTTTGGTGGGCTTTTTCCATCTGCCAAGGTGAAAACAATTACCCGTCGTGCTGACAAAGTCGGGTTACATTGCCGTGGATAGAAAACCACCTTCGAATCTGGCACCCGACATAGGCTTTACGTGCCGACTTAACGCGTCGGACGACAAACGATATGCGACGAAGGGGAAAAAATCACACGACCGGCGGCACTATACCCGATGCGGGAGGGTTTTTCAAGATGAAGGGCACCTGGTGCCAGTCGCGGCAAGGCTGGATAAATGCAAACGACGTTGCAGAAAAAAACAATAGCTTCAGGCCTAAAGCTGATGAATCCAGTCGGTGTTGCCCGCTCCCTGGCGCAGCACCTCTATTTTGTCATCGATCAGACTGATAACAGTGGAGGCCTCACCCGTAATAATGCCACCGTCGACAATCATATCGATCTGCCTGCCGAGACGTTCATTGATAACGGAGGGGTCGTAACAGGGTTCCTCTCCTGAAATGTTGGCGCTGGTGGTCACCAGAGGATGGCCCAGTTCACGAACAATGGCCAGAGCGATGGAATTGGACGGGATGCGAATCCCGACCGTTTTCTGTTTGGTAACGAGCAGGTCGGGAACCACCCGCGTGGCTTCAAGCACGAAGGTGTAGGGACCGGGAAGATAGCGTCTCATGATTTTGAAGGCAAAGTTGCTGACCTGTGCATAGTTGGCCACATCCGAGAGATCGGCGCATATAAATGAAAAGGGCTTGCGCTGACTGCGCTCCTTCATCTGGTAGATGCGCTTGACCCCTTTGCGATTGAATATATCGCAACCCAGTCCGTAAATCGTATCGGTGGGGTAAGCGATCACGCCTCCCTGCTTGACGCATTCAACAACCCGGTTGATCAATCGTTTTTGAGGTGTATCGGGATTTATGGCAAGAATCATGACTCGTATCCTTTCCTGTGCCGATCGAAAGCTAGCAACCGGTATGACCAAACCCCCCATCGTTGCGACCGGTTTCGTCAAGATTCTCGACCAATTCGAGAACGGCCTGCCGAACCGGCGCGATAACCAACTGGGCAATACGGTCCCCTGGCGAAACCATAAAGGTCTCGCTACCGTGATTGATAAGGATGATGCCGATTTCCCCCCGGTAATCCGCATCGATTGTTCCGGGCGCATTGACCAGGGTAACACCGCGATGCAGAGCCAGACCCGAGCGTGGCCTGACCTGCCCCTCGTAACCGGGCGGGATGGCGACGGCGATTCCGGTTGGAATCACGGCGCGGCTTCCGGGTTCAAGCACCATGATCGAATCCGGGCAGGCATAAAGATCCATGCCTGCGGCATGCCGGCTCATGTAGGCAGGCAACAGGGCTTGGGAACGCATTCTTTTTATTTTAATTGTAATCGTTTTCATAAAAATGCAAGACAAGGGGACTATTGCCCGGTCAGGACGGAAATAATTCAGCCGAGCGTCATGTCGACGGCAGGGAATGCGTCCCCTCGAATCGGTCCAAGTATCTGTAGATTTATACAATCATCGCGCAGATAGGTTCGAGCCAGTTCCAGAATGTGCCTACCGGAAACCCGCTGCAAACTTTCGACGACATCGGCGGGCGACTGGACCCGTCCCAGGTAGATTTCATTTTTGGCAAGACGGGTCATGCGGTTTTCCGTGCTTTCCAGCGAAAGCATGAATTGTCCTTTGAGCAGATCCTTGGCTGCCTGCAGCTCCGCGGCCATCGGCTCTGCCTGTCGGAACCTGGACAGCTCTTTCAGCACCAGATTGACGGCATGCTGCAGGTCGCCGGCGGAAGTACCTGCATATACAATCAGGGCGCCGACATCGGAATGGGCGCTGAGGTAGCTGTAGATGGAATAGGCCATTCCCCGTTCTTCACGAAGGACCTGAAACAGCCGGGAACTCATGCTGCCACCAAGCATGGTATTGAGAACATTGCCGGCAAACCGTTGATCATGCGTTTGCGGAGGAGCGGAACACCCGAGACAAAAGTGAACCTGTTCAATATCCTTAAAAACGGAACGGATACAGGAGTGACCGTCAGGGGGCGTTTGCGAAACCGGTTTCTTCCCGGCAGCGTAACCATTGAAAAGTCTTTCAATCCGGGCAACAAGCTCATCATGCCGCACATCCCCGGTAACGCAAATAATGAGATTGCCGCCACCGTAAAATCTTTCGAGATAATCGACCAGGTGGTGACGTTCCAGGGACTGGACCGATGACATCGAGCCGATCACGGGTCTGCCCAGGGAATTGCCCTGCCAGAACGAACGCGCGAACATCTCGTGGATACAATCCTCGGGGGAATCTTCCAGCATGTGAAGTTCCTGGAGAATTACCCGGCGCTCTTTTTCCAGTTCGTCAAGGTCAATAACGGAGTTGAGAATGATGTCGGACAGAAGGTCGATTGCAAGAGGCAGGTCGTGGCCGGCAACCCTGGCGTAATAACAGCTGTATTCAGAACTGGTAAAGGCGTTGAGAGCGCCGCCTACCGAATCGATTTGCTTGGCGATAGCCGGCGCGCTGCGATGGATGGTTCCTTTGAACAGCATGTGTTCAAGAAAATGGGAAACGCCGCTGAGCTCAGAAGGTTCATGGCGGGATCCGCATTCGACCCAGAAGCCCGCCGTTGCCGAATAGGCACCCGGCACGCGCTCCGTAAGAATGCGGATCCCGTTATCCAGAACAGTTTTCTGAACCATGACGGTCTGACTTACCCTTCTTCGGGAAGGGTTTCACCAAGGGCTTCCTTGCGTGACAGTTTGATTTTACCCTGGCGATCAATATCCAG
>NZ_JBFWJQ010000115.1:0-7910 GCF_050253115.1 Syntrophotalea sp. | reverse complement strand
TGAAGTTGAATAAATTCAACAGGTTAGAGGGTTATATTGTCATACCACGCTCAAGAATTCAAGTACAAAAACGTGTATTTTGTTCGTAATTACAACAGCTTATGACTTTCCGGATAGACACTAGGCTAGTAAATGGCTGGCCACGGCCGGGTTGGCGCCGGTGGAGACCTTTTCCCTTGACAAACCTTGGCCAGACCTTATACTACCCGCTTACCTGCGGGCTTTCAATTTATCCGGAGATCCTGCATTGATCATTGCTTTGGATGAAATCAGGGATCGGACCCTGGCATTACACAGGTCCGAACCGTTCGAGCACTTTCCCGTGCTTGCCGAGCTTCACGAAAATGGTGAGGCTGTTTTTGTCCGACCTCTCGACATCGAGGCAACGGTCCGCCGTCTGGATGAGATGGTCATGGTGGAAGGCAGCGTGAATACGGTTGTGCGACTGCAGTGCTGCCGATGTCTGCAGGATTTCGAATGCCCGCTGTCGGTTGACTTCGCCCTGACTTACGCTCGTCAGATGCCGGTGGTGGAAGATCCGGATGCAGAGGAAATCGAGTTGACGGCCGATGATCTTGGCCTGATTTCCTTTGAGGGGGATGAAATCGACCTTGTCGACGGGATCCAGGAACAGGTGATCATGGCGCTACCCTTCAAGCCGCTCTGCAGGGAAGGTTGCCGGGGGCTGTGTCCCCAGTGCGGCGCGGATCTGAATCTCGGGGACTGCGCATGCAGCGCGCCGGTCCTTGAGGGGAAATTTTCGATGCTGAAAAACTTCAAGGTGGAAAAAAAGAAATAAATAGGCAATGGGCCGCCGCAGAGGCGGCGGTTCTGGCAAGACAAAATGACCCGGTCTTCAAGACCGCTTGGAAGGAGTTTTAAAAGATGGCTGTACCCAAGAAGAAAACCTCCAAATCGAAACGCGATATGCGCCGGGCCCATGATTTTCTGACCGCTCCGGGAATTTCCATCTGCCCGCAGTGCAAGGAACCGAAGCAGCCCCATCGTGTCTGTGAAAGCTGCGGAAGCTACAAGGGCAAAGACGTCGTTGAAACCGAATAAACCTGAATCGCGAAGGACGTCTGCTTGAACGAAAAAATCGTAGTTGCCGTCGACGCCATGGGGGGCGACAATGCCCCCGAGGTCGAGGTGGAAGGAGCGGTTGCCGCGGCGCGGCGTTGGGATGTCCCCATTGTTCTGGTCGGTGACCAGGGCCGTCTCGAGGCGATCCTCGCTCGATACGACACGGCGGGTCTCGATGTGACTGTCCGGCATGCCAGCGAAGTGGTGGGGATGCATGATTCCCCTTCCGACGCGGTACGCAAAAAGAAGGGCTCGTCGATTCGGGTGGCCTTCGAAATGCTGCAGCGCGGCGAGGTTCAGGCGGTTGTCAGCGCGGGGAATTCAGGGGCGACCATGGCGGTCGGCATGTTTGTTCTGAAACGGATTCCCGGTATTGATCGTCCGGCGATCGCAACGATCCTGCCCAACAAAAAGAGCCAGACGGTGGTTCTTGACAGTGGCGCCAATGTCGATTGCAAGCCCTTTCATCTGGCGCAGTTCGCCACCATGGGGGCTGTGTATGCCAAATTCATGTTCGGCAAGGAACGGCCCCGGGTAGGGGTGTTGTCCAACGGCGAGGAAGAGTGCAAGGGCAATGAGTTGTCGCGCGGTGCGCACGGTTTGCTGAAGCAGTCGCGGCTGAATTATATCGGGTTCGTCGAAGGACGCGATATTTTCAGCGGCGACGTTGACGTCGTGGTGTGCGACGGATTTGTCGGCAACGTGGTGCTCAAGGTTTCCGAAGGCCTGTCCGAGGCTGTCAGCGACATGCTCCGCCAGGAGATCGGGCGGCGGTTTTTCGCCAAACTCGGCTACCTTCTTGCGCGCCCTGCTTTTCGGGCTTTCCGGAAGAAAGTCGATTACGCAGAGTATGGCGGAGCTCCGCTGCTGGGGATTCAGGGCACCGGGATGATCTGCCATGGTGGCTCCAACGCGCGCGCCATAATGAATGCCATTCATATGGCCAGGGAGTCGGTTTCGCAGCGCATCAATGAGCGTCTTGTGGCTCAGTTGGGGACCGAAGTATGCGACGGAGACGCGGGGGCTGCCGGAAAGGGCTCCTGCTAGACGTATTTTCCGTCCTTGAAGGATTGCGCCTGGAGTTGTACGGAATGATCAGAAGGACACGCATTGCCGGCACCGGATCGTATCTGCCGGAAAAAATCCTGACCAACGCCGATCTGGAGCGGATGGTTGAAACTTCTGACGAGTGGATTACCGCGCGGACCGGGATCCGTGAGCGTCATATTGCCGCTCCCGGTGAATTTACTTCGGACCTGGCTACCGAGGCGGGCAGGCGGGCCCTGGCCATGGCCGGCGTGGCCGCCGACGAGATCGATCTGATCATCGTTGCCACCGTAACCGGAGATTTCAGCTGGCCGGCCACCGCTTGCGTCGTTCAGCACAATCTGCAGGCCGGTCGCGCGTTCGCCTTCGATATTTCGGCAGCCTGCAGCGGATTTCTGTATGGCATGTCCATCGCCGACAGTTATATCAAGGCCGGAAGCGCCAAAAAGGTTTTGCTGATCGGCGCTGAAGTGTTCAGCCGCATTGTCGACTGGCAGGATCGCGGTACCTGCATCCTGTTTGGAGACGGCGCAGGGGCCGCGGTGCTTGTGGCGGGAGAGGGCGATCACGGGTTGCTGAGCTGTCATCTGCATGCCGACGGCAGCTTCTGGCCTTTACTGTATCAGATGGGGCAGGGCTCTCGCAATCCGGCGGCACCGGCCTCGGCGGAACAGGGCAATCCCTTTGTGCAGATGCAGGGCAACGAGGTGTTCAAGGTGGCCGTGCGATCCCTCTGCGAAGCTGGCGAGGAGGCACTGGATGCCAATGGGCTGCATGCGGACGACGTGGATATGCTTATTCCTCATCAGGCCAATCGGCGCATCCTCGAAGCCACGGCCAAGCGTCTCGGCATTCCCCTGGAGCGGGTGATGGTCAATGTGGACAGGGTGGGAAACACCTCGGCGGCATCCATCCCCATCGCACTGGACGAAGCGCATCGGAGCGGTCGGATTAAGCAGGGCGACACCTTGTTGCTCAATGCCTTCGGTGGCGGTTTCACCTGGGGTGCAGCTTTGATCCGCTGGTGACTACCGGCGCAAAGGAGATCGAACGAGCATGAAAGCTTTTGTGTTTCCCGGGCAGGGATCGCAGTTTGCCGGTATGGGCAAGGACCTGGCAGAGACTTTCTCCCAGGCCCGTCTGACCTTCGAAGAGGCCAATGAAGCTCTGGGCATGAATCTTGCCAAGTTATGTTTCGAAGGACCGGAAGCGGATCTGAAACTGACCGCCAATACCCAGCCTGCCATTGTAACCACCAGCATTGCGGCACTGCGCGTATTGCGCGAAGAAACGGGGCTCTCTCCTGACTACGTGGCCGGGCATTCCCTTGGCGAGTACGCCGCGCTGGTCTGTGCCGGAGCTTTGAGCTTCGCCGATGCCGTGCGCACGGTACGGCTGCGGGGTGCCTTCATGCAGGATGCGGTGCCGGTCGGAGTCGGTGCCATGGCGGCCATTATCGGTCTGGATGCCGCGGATGTCGACGGGATCTGTCGTGAGGTGGCTGGCCAGGAGGTTGTGGCTCCGGCCAACTACAATAGCCCCGGGCAGATTGTTATCGCCGGTCATGTTGCTGCCGTGGAACGTGCCATGGCTCACGCCAAGGAGCGTGGCGCCAAGCGCGCCCTGCCGTTGCCGGTCAGCGCACCGTTCCATTGCATGCTTATGGAGCCGGCCTCGCGAAAGCTCGCCGAGGTGCTGGCCGACGTGCCGGTCTCATCTCTTTGCTGCCCGCTTGTCAGCAATGTCGAGGCTGTCCCCAGCACCGATGCCGGCGCGGTTCGCGATCTGCTTGTAAGACAGGTCTACAGCCCCGTGCGCTGGGAAGAATCCGTCTTGAATCTGGTTGCCTCCGGCGTGGAGCAATTCGTGGAAATCGGCCCGGGCAAGGTTCTTGCGGGCCTTATCAAACGCATAGCCAAGGGGGCCGACATTCAGAATCTCGGTTCCGTCGATGATCTGAAAACCTTCTGATTCGGGTCGTGCCGACCGGAAATGGGGAGTGCTGTCATGTCCAAGGATAAAGTCGCCATCGTTACCGGGGCATCGCGAGGTATCGGGCGTGCCATTGCCGTGGCAATGGCCGCCAGCGGGGTCAAGGTGGTCGTCACTGCGCGCAGTGCTGATGCCCTGCAGAGCCTTGTGCTGGAAATTCAGGCCGCGGGGGGGCAGGCGCTCAGTGTTCCCTCCGACATCGCCAGCTCCGCCGATGTGGAGCGCTTGTTCGAAATCGCACTGGAGAATTTCGGCCGGGTGGATATCCTGGTCAACAACGCCGGGATCACCCGCGACACGCTGCTGGTGCGCATGAAGGATGAGGACTGGGATGCGGTGCTCGATACCAATCTCAAAGGCCCATTTCTGTGTACCCGCGCCGCTGCCAGAATCATGGGCAAGCAGCGCTCCGGTCGCATCGTCAACATCTCGTCGGTTGTTGGCGAGATGGGGAACGCCGGACAGGCCAACTATTGTGCCAGCAAAGCCGGACTCATCGGGCTGACCAAATCCGTCGCCCGTGAACTGGCCAAACGCAATGTCACGGTGAATGCCGTGACACCCGGCTTCATCGTCACCGACATGACCGAGGTGCTGTCCGATAAAATCAAGGAAAATCTGCTTGGCCAGATTCCCGTGGGGCGCTTCGGGGAAGCCGAGGATATCGTGGCTGCCGTTATGTTCCTGGCATCGGACCAGGCCGGTTATATTACCGGTCAGGTTCTCGGGGTCAACGGTGGCATGTACATGTAAGCGTATCAACTATTGTTCCCGCATAGTCTTCAGTCCGATCAACAATCGGTCCGAACAACAACAAGGAGGTGAAGCAGATGGCTTCTATCGAGGAGAAAGTACAACAGATTATTGCCGAGCAGTTGGGTGTTGACGAAGCGCAGGTGACCAGCGACGCTTCTTTCATGGACGATCTTGGCGCCGATTCCCTTGACACCGTTGAATTGGTTATGGCGCTCGAAGAGGAATTCGATATCGAAATTTCCGACGAAGATGCTGAAAAAATTCAGACCGTTCAGGACGCCGTCGATTATATCGTAGCCAATTCCTGATTCAAGTTCTGGTATCGAGGGGAGGAGGCGGCAAGCGCGGCGCTTCCTCCCCCATTTTGGTTGAACGAAAGTGATCGGCTGTTGGCAGGGTTATCCGCAGGCGGCACAGACAAGCCCAATACGGAGGCATAGTTCATCATGCGAAGAGTTGTGGTAACCGGTATCGGTACTGTATCGGCGCTCGGGATCGGCGCGGAAAAAAACTGGCAGAGCCTGCTGGCCGGCAAATCGGGTATTGATCGGATTACGCGATTCGACTGCTCAGGCCTTCCCAGCCAGATCGCCGGCGAGGTCAAGGATTTCGATGCCGAGGCCTTCATAGAAAAGAAAGAGATTCGCAAAATGGATCTCTTCATTCAGTATGCCCTGGCCGCTGCCGAGGAAGCTGTCAAAGACTCCCGGCTTGTCATCGACGACGAGAACGCGGAACGTGTCGGGGTACTGGTCGGAGCCGGTCTCGGCGGGCTGCCGACCATCGAGAAATACCACTCCGCGTATCTTGAGGGTGGTTACAAGAAAATTTCACCCTTCTTCATTCCGATGTTGATCACCAATCTGGCTCCCGGTCAGATTTCCATGCGGTTTGGAGCCAAGGGTCCCAATGTTTCATCGGTTTCCGCTTGTGCAACCGGAACCCATTCCATCGGCGACGCCTATCATATCGTGCGACGCGGTGATGCCGATGTCATGATCGCCGGCGGGGCGGAATCGACCATCACGCCCCTTGCGGTCGGAGGGTTTTGTGTGATGCGTGCTCTTTCGACCCGCAACGACGACCCCCAGGCCGCCAGTCGTCCTTTCGAAAAAGGGCGTGACGGCTTTATCATGGCTGAAGGTGCCGGCATTGTGATTCTTGAGGAATACGAATCCGCCCGCGCCCGCGGTGCTCGCATCTATGCCGAGCTGGTCGGTTACGGTCTGACGGCCGATGCCCATCACCTGACCGCGCCGGCCCCGGGTGGCGAAGGCGCCGCGCGCTGCATGGCCATGGCGCTGAAAAATGCCGGCATGCAACCGGAAGAAGTTACCTATATCAATGCGCACGGTACCTCGACCCCCTTCAACGACTTGTATGAAACCATGGCCATCAAGACCGTGTTCAAGGAACACGCGAAGAAGCTGATGGTCAGTTCCACCAAGAGCATGACCGGTCACGCACTTGGCGCGGCAGGCGGCCTGGAAGCGGTTTACTCGGTTCTGGCCATTGATCGCGGGGAGATTCCCCCCACCATCAACTACCATGAGCCGGATCCTGAATGTGAGCTCGACTATGTGCCCAACGAGGCCCGGCAGGCCAGGGTAAACAGTGTGCTGTCCAATTCCTTCGGGTTCGGCGGCACCAATGCCAGCCTGCTGTTCAGAAAGGTTTGAGGTAGGCAGATGTTTCTTATCGCCAGCGATCATGGCGGTCTTGAACTCAAGGAGTGCATCAAGACCTATCTTAAAGAGCGCGGCATCGACGTAAGGGATCTCGGTACCGATAATGGCGATTCCGTGGACTACCCCGATTTCGGCGAGCGCGTCGGCAGGGCGGTCTCCGCCGGCGAAGCCGAGAAGGGCATTCTGATCTGCGGAACCGGCATCGGCATGTCCATGGTGGCCAACAAGTTCCCTGGCGTCCGCGCTGCCCTGATCTGGGACGAGTTTACCGCGCGCATGTCCAAGGAACACAACAACGCCAATATCCTGGTGCTGGGAGGACGCATGCTGTCCGGCGACAAAGCCCGAACCATGGTCGGGATTTGGCTGGACGCGGTGTTCGAAGGCGGACGTCATCAGAAACGGCTCGACAAGATCGCACAAATAGAGGATGATATCAGGGCCGGCCGGCTGTGAGCGGTCCCGATACCGATGGGCAAGCCGGCGGCTTGCCCATTGTCATTTCACCTTCACCTTATTCAACGCTTACAGAGCAGAAGAATGCATTGCAGGAGGCTCGCTAAAATGTCTCATTCCCTCGCCCAGCACGATCCCCAAATCGCCGAGGCCATTCGGCTTGAAACCGAGCGACAGGAATACAATCTTGAATTCATCGCCTCGGAAAACTTTGTATCCGAACAGGTCATGCAGGCCCAGGGGTCGGTAATGACCAACAAATACGCCGAAGGCTATCCCGCCAAACGTTACTACGGCGGTTGCGAGATGGTCGATATCGCTGAAAGGCTTGCCATCGAGCGCGCCAAGGAACTTTTTGGCGCCGAGCATGCGAATGTGCAGCCTCATAGCGGTTCCCAGGCCAACATGGCGGTCTACTTCGCGGCCTGCAAGCCCGGTGATACGGTGCTTGGCATGAATCTGGCGCATGGCGGCCATCTTACGCACGGATCGCCGGTCAATTTTTCCGGCAAGCTGTTCAATATCGTTTCCTACGGCGTGCGCAGGGACACCGGACACATCGATTATGAAGAAGTGGAACGTTTGGCCCTGGAACACCGGCCGACGCTGCTGGTGGTTGGCGCGAGTGCTTATCCCCGCACCATCGATTTTCCCGCCTTCCGCAAAATTGCGGACAAGGTTGGCGCCAAAATCATGGTCGACATGGCCCATATCGCCGGACTGGTAGCTACCGGCGAGCACCCCAGCCCGGTGCCCCATGCCGAATTCGTCACCACCACCACCCATAAAACCCTGCGGGGTCCCCGGGGTGGCATGATTCTGTGCCGCGAGGAATATGCCAAGGTCATTGATAGCAATATCTTCCCCGGCATTCAGGGCGGGCCGCTG